>JAVBTW010000096.1:0-6317 GCA_031555975.1 Eubacteriales bacterium | reverse complement strand
CATCTCGGTCAGGTCGTCCATGTCGTGGCTGGTGACCAGGATGGTCGCACCCTCCTCTTTGTTGATGCGCTTCAGAAACTCGATCATCTGCCGCTTTGCGAGCACGTCCAGGCCCAAGGTCGGCTCGTCCAGCAGGATCAGTTGCGGGTCGTGCAGCATCGTCATGCCCAGATTGGCGCGCATGCGCTGGCCCAGCGACAGCTCTCGGGCGAACACGTCCAGGAATTCGTCCAGGCCCAGCAGCGCATTGACGCGCCCCAGCATGCGATTGTACGTCTCGTCCGGGATCGACCAGACGGTCTTTTTCCATTCGAAGGACTGTTTTACCGGATGATCCCACCACAACTCGGACCGGTTTCCGAACAGCACGCCGGTCTTTTTCATGGTCTCGATGCGCTGCTTGGCCGGGTCCGCGCCGAACGCGCGCACTTCGCCCCCCTGCGGAACCAGCATGCCGCACAGCAGCTTGAACGTGGTCGATTTGCCCGCGCCGTTCGGCCCGGCATAGGCCACGAACTCGCCCCGCCTCAATGAAAATGACACGTCGTTCAGCGCCATCACGCGGGTCGTGCGCTTCTTCAGCAGCGAGATGGGCCGCACTTGGTCAAAGTATTTGGTGACGCGGGAGAGCTCAACAGCGGTGTCCCATGTCGCGGTACCGGTTGCAGGAGTATTGCGCATAGTGCCTCAATCCCTTCTTGAATGTACATGTCGCCAAGGTGATCAGCATCGCGGCCACCGACAGCGGCAGCAGCATCGCTGGCCCGGCTGGCGCCTTGCCCAGCAGAATCAGGCTCGGAAACCACGCCATCAGTCCTGCGGGCGCGACCGTGCACAGCACGGAGATCAGCGCTGGCGGCAGTCCCGACAGCGGATATTTGCCGATGATGGTCAGCAGGTCGTGGCCGACGGACGAGATCTCCTCGCAGGCCACGGGCCGGTAAAACGCGCCGGAGGCCAGCAGATAGCTCAGACCCATTTCGATCCCCACATTGGCCAGCACCAGCAGCAACGCCCGAAGTATCCACAGCGGCGTGATGGCCAGTTGCAGCTTGGACGCTGCAAAGCCCACAATGAATAGGCCCATCAGAAGGCCGCTGTTTCCCGTCACCGGGATAAACCCGTCGCCGAAGATTTGGACCCACAGGGGCACGGGCTGGATCAGCATGTGATCCACCTGGCCGCGCCCGACCCGGCGCGAGATCTGGTGCAGGTTGGCGCCGCAGAACAAGATGCCCAAAGCGCCGCCCGCCAGGGTATAGAATCCGAGCATGAACAGCACTTCCCACTCGTTCATCGCACCCACGCCGGAAAACCGCATCGCCAACAGGAACACGCCCATCACGCCCGCCACGGCCATGATCCATTCGGAGATCATCACGATCGCGCACACGCGCATGTCCTGCAAAAACCAGCGCAGGTCCATCCGGGCGTACAGCGCCAGATGCCTGCCCAACTGCCGCAGATTATCCGCCATAGGACACCAGCCTCTCCCTGGACTTGGTGAACGCCAAATAGGCCAGCGGCCACAGCGCAGCGGTCCAGAAAAGCTGCGCTGGGATCAGATTGACGGGGCTGGAAAGCCCAGCGTACAGCGCCAGCGGCGCGCCTGCCAGTGTGCCAAGCGGCGTCAGCGCCAGCCATTTCCCAATGCCCCACGGAAGCGCGGCGAACGGGATTAACGCACCTGTGAGCAGCGCGTTCAGCGCTTCGCGAATGGAATACACGGTCCATTCCAGGTTCCGAATCCGCATCAGCAGCGCCGCGAACAGAAAATCCACCGCGAACCCCTGGGCAATGGTCAGCCCGAGCGACACGAAAAACCAGGGCGTGGCAGGCGTGATTGGGATCCCCGCAAGCCCTGCGACGAGCAGCACCGGCGCGGAATAACACGCCATCGTCAGCAACCAGCCGCCGACGCTGTGCGCCGCCAACTGCCCAAAGAGAGACGCGGGCCGGAGGTAAAGCGACAGCATCGCGCCGTCATGAAGCCAGTTGGATGCGGGTGTGCGCACGTTCAGCATCGGTTCCAGCGCGCTGCCCATCACTGTATAGGTCAGCATCTGCCGAAGGTTCAGCCCGTCGTAAGTCACGCCCTGCCGGAACAGCGCATGCCACACCATCAAAAGCGCAAACAGCGTCGCAGCGCGCAGCAAGTGCTGGCCCACCAGGTAGCCGAAGCCAAAGTAGCCCTTTTCCTTGACGCACATCAGGGCCGTGGAGGCGAATCTTTGCATGGATCATCCCTTCTTTCGTTCGGACTTGTGCACAAAAAAACAGCGGGCCGTCATTTCGGCCCGCCGCAATGGATCATGAGCAGATGATCAGCTCAGGTGTCCGGCGCGCACGGTGCCAAAAGTGGGCATAGCTGTCCCGAGGGCTTGCCTTTTGCCGCACAAATTGCGACTGATCCCATCCAGCATCCGCTTCATTTGCTCGCTCACGCCGTTCACCCCCCCTCTGATACACATGACAAAAGTATAACATATGGGAAAATCTGTGTCAAGAAAAGAAGTGCTTCCGCACCGTGTCATCCTGAGCGCCACACCGTGTCATCCTGAGCGCCACACCGTGTCATCCTGAGCGCAGCGAAGGACCTCCCCGCCCGCAGTGACGTTCCTCCTTACGAAGGGCGTCCACTCACGCGGGGGAGGTCCTTCGCTGGCGCTCAGGATGACACCATGGAGGGCGGGCTATCGCGTACTCTGACATCGCGCATGCCGGTCTATGTGACAAAGCCAGCGCCGAATGCGCTACAGCTTCAGCGCCGCCAATCCGACCTTTTTGCGCACTTTCAGCATGGTCTTGTGGGCGATGGCGCTCGCGCGCTCGGCGCTCTGTGTCATGACTTCCTGCAGGTATGCCTTGTCAGCGATGATCTTTTCATATCGCGCCTGGATTGGCGCCAAGGTCTCGATGACACAATCGGCGACGGCGGGCTTGAACGCGCCGTAGCCCTTGCCGTCATACTCCGCGCTGATCTCGTCCAGGCTCTTGCCGGTCAGCGTGGACATGATGCTCATTAGGTTGCTGACGCCGGGCTTTCCCTCCGGGTCGTAGCGAACGGAGCCTTCGCTGTCTGTGACTGCGCGCTTCAGCTTTCTCTTGATGGTGTCGGGATCGTCCAGCATGGCGATGTAGGTGTCCTCGGGGTCAGACTTGGACATCTTGCGCGTCGGCTCCTGCAGACTCATCACGCGGCCGCCCACCTTCGGAATATAGCCATCGGGCACCTTGAACACCTCGCCATACACGCCGTTAAACCGGTCCGCTACGTCGCGCGACAGCTCCAGATGCTGTTTTTGGTCCGCGCCAACGGGCACCAGGTCGGTCTGATACAGCAGGATGTCGGCGGCCATCAGCACCGGATAGGTGAACAGTCCCGCGTTGATGTTGTCCTGATGCTTGGCCGATTTGTCCTTGAACTGGGTCATGCGCGACAGCTCACCCATGTAGGTGTAGCAGCTCAGGATCCACGCAAGCTCCGCATGGGCGGCGACGTGGGACTGAAAGAAAAGCAAGCTCTTTTCCGGGTCGAGTCCCACTGCGAGGTACAGGCTCAGCACTTTGAGGCAGGCCTTGCGCAGACTGGCCGGGTCCTGGCGCACGGTCATCGCGTGCAGATCCACGATGGAATAGATGCAGTCGTACTCATCCTCCAGCAACTTAAAGTTGCGCAGCGCGCCGATGTAATTGCCCAGGGTCAGCGTACCGGTGGGCTGGATGCCGCTGAAGATCGTCTTTTTCGGTTGTTGGGCCTTCGTTTCCATGGGGCGATCCCTCCAAAAACAAAATACACCTGTCCCACAACTCAGGGACAAGTGACTGCGGTGCCACCCTGATTGGCGCTCGCACGAAAAAGCGCCCGACTTTGCAGCGGACTCAACCATCCGCCCGCCCCGGTAACGCTGGGCTTGCGTCGCGGCCTACGCAGCGGACCTGCCGCCGTTTCGGTGCGCCCTCCGGAACCCATTCGCCGCGCCGCCTCCGCCGGGCTCACACTGGCCCCGGCTCGCTTTCTGTCGGCGGTGATGCGGTTACTCGCTTCCGTCATCGGTTTGAATATGGGGTGATTATAGCACGGACCGATAGGGTTGTCAACGGGCAAGCAGGCGCACGTTGTCCGCTCTTCCGCATCGCGTCATTGAACCGCGTACCCGTGCACCCCGTCCTCCATGTCTTTGAACACGCCATATACCTCCGGCTGAACGCGCTCACAGCGGATCAGCCTCAGCTGCGCATCGGTGAAGGTGTGCTTGGTCTCTCCCGTCGTCAACAGCTCGCCCGTCTCTTTGTGGACCACGCGGTACTTCGCCATGAACTTCAACCCGTGCGTCCCCGCAAAGTGCTCGATTCGGACCTCGATCATCACGACGTCCTCGAAGCGCACAGGTCGCACATATTCCGCCGACGCGCTGAGCACCGGGATCATCACGCCGCGTCGCTCCATCTCCTTGTAGGTCAGGCCCAACTGGGCCAAAAGATCCACGCGCGCCTCTTCAAACCAGCGTATGTAGTTTGAATGATGCACGACGCCCATCTGGTCGGTCTCGTAATACTGCGCCATGCGCTGATAGGGCACAATTCTCATCGGCTCATCCACTCCATTCGGTTTCAGTATAGCGCGCTTGTGTTGTGTTGTCCAGCGATGGCGGGATGGAATTCATGTGTTGCTCTTTTTGCAGGAAATGGGTATAATTATAATGGTTCGATATCGCGGTATCCAACGCGACCCACTTACGCACAAGAAAGGAATCTGGCCATGATCAAGCACAATGTCACGGTGTCTCTGCGCAATGTGCCCGTCCTCGACAATCAATTCCTGCCACTTCACGCCTACAACCAGGCGTTCCTGAAGACCGCCAACCAGCCGTTTGCCCTCGCAATCGAGCGCACAGGCGGTCAAGTCTCGGTATATGAGACCCGGATCCACGGCACCGCCGAAATGGCCGAGGCGGACCGCTACTATGTGGACAGGCTGCTGAAAGCGCTGCTGTGGGCGCGCGGCGGATTCCGCGTGTATGTCTGCGGGAGCGACGCGCTGTTCAGCTTCATCCAGCATGCCTACCAAAAAGGCGGGGAGCGGGCGTTCGACTGGGCCTTCATGGCCGACGTGTATGAGCAGCCATTCGAAGTCGTGAGCCGCAGCTATGATGACCGGCCCGAGGCCAACGAGTCCGCTGAACCGGTCGGCAGGCACCTGGAAGGCTGCCGCATAGGGTTCGACGCGGGCGGCAGCGACCGCAAGGTCTCCGCTGTGGTGGACGGCGAAGTCACGTTCAGCGAGGAAGTGGTGTGGCATCCTACCATCAACGCCGATCCCGACTACCACTTTGACGGCATCGTGTCCGCATTCAAAGAGGCCGCCAAGCACATGCCCCGCGTCGACGCCATCGGCGTTTCGTCGGCGGGCATCTACATTGGCAACCGCACCATGGTCGCGTCGCTGTTCCTAAAGGTGCCCAAGGACCAGTTTGAGGCCAAAATCAAGGACATCTATCTGCGGGCCGCGAAGGAAGTTGGCGATGTGCCGATCGTGGTCGCCAACGACGGCGACGTCAGCGCCTTGGCCGGCGCGATGGGCATGAACTGCAACGCCTTGTTGGGACTCGCCATGGGCACCAGCGAGGCGGGCGGCTACGTTGACGAGCACGGCAACATCACCGGCTGGCTGAATGAACTGGCCTTCGTACCGGTGGACGGCAATCCCGACGCGCTCGCGGACGAATGGTCGCTGGATATCGGCTGCGGCCGGAAATACTTCTCTCAGGACAGCGTCATCAAACTCTGCCCCAACGCCGGCATCGAGCTGCCCGACGCCACGCCCGCGGAGAAGCTGAAGGTCGTCCAGGCACTGATGGCAAACGACGACCCACGCGCGGCGAAGGTCTATGCGTCCATCGGCAACTACCTGGGCCACACCGTGCCGCTGTACGAAAGCCTGTACCACATGCGGTACATTCTGCTGCTGGGCCGCGTGATGAGCGGCAAGGGCGGCGATCTGATCGTGGCGGAGGCCGAGCGCGTACTCAGGGACGAGTACCCCGATTGCGACGTGAAGCTGCTGCTGCCGGATGAAAAGACACGGCGCGTCGGTCAGTCTGTGGCCGCCGCAAGCCTGCCAGAGCTGAAAAAATAGGGGGCAAGGCGTTTCGGTCAATGCGGATGCTCATGCCGAACGAAGCTAAGGATCTTTCCTCATCGGTAATCATGGATCATCGCTTACCACGAGGAAGATCCTTCGCTTTGCTCAGCATGACCAGCAGTGTTGCGCACGCTCGTTACATCCCGTCCCTGATCATTTCAAAGACCCGCTC
>JAVBTW010000211.1:0-10826 GCA_031555975.1 Eubacteriales bacterium | reverse complement strand
GACCAGCTCGTCGATAGCGCGTTTCGCGGTGATCCGGCTGACGCCATAGGCCTCAGAGAGACTCTTTTCCGTGCAGAGCGGCGCGTCGTAACTGAAATCCTTTGTGGCGATTTTTTCTTTCAAATCTGTAAAAATGCGGTTGTACAGCAAATCATGATCGCTCATGTCTTTATCCTCTCCGTTAATCCATAGGTGATCGGTATGCGGCTATCTATATGATATATCAAACTCGGAATTCTGTCAATCCGCACCGAACGGCATCGGGAGGCCACAGGCCTGGTCAAACGACATCCATAGAGACTCAACGATGGTTCCTGTTGTACGCAATCCGTATGATATATCAAATAATCCCAAAATTCCAGGCGAAAAGGCCATGATTATGCCCAAATACATAACGTACCCGCGCGCAAGAGACAAAAATGATGCCATTCATATGTGCATGATTTACGATAATTCGTTCCTTGGTTGACACGCTGTTTCTCGGAGCGTAAGATATTGATATAGCAAATTTGCTGCGCTAGTTATGTATCACCTTCGAATAAGGCATGCGAGTCCGCGGTGCGCCGTGGTGCGGCATGTTTTAGTAAAAACACGATCAACAGGAGGAGAACGGTATGAAGAAGCGGATTCTGACCACGCTCGCGCTCGTCATGGTAGCGGCAATCACGTTTTGTTTTGTGGGCACGGCCTTCGCAGAGGGTGGCAAGGTCACATTCCTGATCCCTTCCAACGCGGAGCAGCTCAAGGGGTACCAGGCCTTGGGCGCGCAGTTTGCCGAAGAGATGGGCTACGAAATGGAAGTGCTGGGCGCCAGCTATGGCGACCTGTATCCGAAGCTGCAGTCGATGATAGCTGCGAAGCAGGTTCCGGAACTGAACGCGTATGGCACCGAGTTCGTGCCGTGGGCGTCCAAGGGCGCGATGGATCCGCTGGATGACTACATCGCTGCGTCCGGCTTCGATCTGTCCGCGTATGATCCGGGCATGGTGGCGTCAATGCAGTGGAACGGCAAGCAGTGGGAGATTCCCTATGCCAGCGCGACTTGCGTGCTGTTCTACAACAAGGACCTGTTTGACGCCGCGGGCGTTGAGTATCCCACCCATGATTGGAACGACGAAAGCTGGACCACGGATGCGTTCATCGAGATGGCCAAGAAGCTGACCCTCGACGCTAACGGCAAGAACGCGCTGGATCCGGAATTCGACCCGAACAACATTGTGCAGTACGGCGTTGGCGACACGCAGTCCCAGTGGTTTGCGCCCTGGTTCTTCGGCGGCGACATCACCGACGAAACCGCCACCAAGTACATCGGCAATGAGCCTGCCGCGGCCGAGGGCCTGCAGTTCATCGCTGACCTGTCACTGGTGCACCATGTCAAGCCCTCCCAGGCTCAGTCCGAGGCGCTGGCCGCCGGCGGCAATGTGTTCCTGACGGGCCGCGTGGCGATGGGCATCGATGGCACCTGGGCCACCTCCTCCTTCGGCGACACATCCTTCAAGTGGGACATCGCGGCGACCCCGAAGGGCACCAACCACTCCGTCGTGCTGTTCACGGACGGCATCGGCGTGGGCGGCTCCAGCGCCAATCCGGACGGTGGCTGGGCTTACATCAACTGGCTGTTCAACAACGAGCAGGCGTACCTGGACATGCTGAAGTATAACTACAACTACATGTCCATCCCCGCCCGCCTGGACGTGCAGGACAAGGTCAAGGGCCTGCTGGCTGAGAAATATCCGAATGTGGACCTGGACGTGATGTTCAACGCGGTCAAGTGTGAGGATGCCAAGCCCGTTTACATGCGGTATTCCGAGAGCTGGAATAAGATCTCCACACTGCTGGAGAACGAAGTGTACGGCCCGATCCGCACCGGCGAAAAGACCGCTGAGCAGGCGCTGGCGGATGTCGCGGATCAGGTTCAGAGCCTGCTCGACGGTGATGAGTAATCATCGCGAGGACATAACCGCATTATAATTACAGGCGAAAAGCGCGCATAACCTCGGAGAGGGCAGCAGATGTATCGTCTTGCCCTCTCCATTTTGTTCGATCGCCAACAGGCCGGTTTCTGCGTCAGAACGAGACAAAGAAGGTGCGATATCATGCAGGCAAAAGGCAATCCCATTTCAAGCGCCCGGAGCGGCGGCAGTCGGTTCATGAAGCTTCAATCGAAGGAAGCGATGTTCTTTTACATCTTCGCGGCCCCTTGGATCATTGGGTTTTTGGCGTTCACGCTTTACCCCATGGTTTCATCGGCAGCGTACAGCTTCATGAAGTGGGACTACATCTCGGACCCCAAGTGGGTGGGGTTGCGCAACTTCACCAAGCTGTTTTCGGACAAGCTGTTTTATCAGTCGCTGAAGGTCACCACCGTCTATTCACTGTTTTCCGTGCCGCTGCAGCTGATTGTGGCGTTCATCCTCGCGGTGCTGCTCAACACCAACGTCAAGGGCATGTCCGTGTTCCGTACGCTGTTTTATCTGCCATCGCTGGTTTCGGGCGCAGCGGCCGCGGTGTTGTGGCTATGGATGTTCAACCCGGAGTTCGGCATCATCAACACCTTCCTTGGCTATCTGGGCATCAAAGGCCCCGGTTGGGTGTTTGACAAGAACTGGGCGATGCCCGCGTTTATCATCATGAGTCTGTGGAATGTGGGCGGCGGCATGCTGATCTACTTGTCCGGGCTGCAGGGCATTCCCACGGAGCTGTACGAAGCCGCCGACATCGACGGTGCGAACCGCCGCGTGAAGATGTTCCGCATCACGATCCCGATGATGAGTCCGGTCATCTTCTACAACCTCATCATGGGCATCATCGGCTCATTCCAGGCGTTCACACAGTCGTACGTCATGACCAAGGGCGGGCCGCAGTACTCGACCTATTTCTATGTATACTACCTCTACGAAAACGCGTTCAAGAACTTTGAGATCGGCTATGCTTCCGCGCAGGCATGGGTGCTGTTCTTCATCATCGTTGCGTTGACGGCGATCGTGTTCCGTTCGTCCTCCGCCTGGGTATACTATGAGAGCAACATGAAGAAGGGGGGCAAGAAGAAATGAGCGGCATGCAGAATGCGATGAGCAACAAGGACATGAACGCATCCCACAGCCTTTCAAGGGGGAAACTGGCCAGCAAGATCATGACTTATGTGCTGTTGGTCGGTCTGAGCGCCTTGTTTACCATTCCGTTTATTTGGCTTCTCTCCAGTTCGCTCAAGACCGACGCCGAGATTTTTCAGATTCCGCCCACATGGATACCGAACCCGCCCAGGTGGATCAACTATTCCGAGGTCATGGACGCGGTGCCGTTTTGGACGTTCTTCTTTAACTCTGTGAAGATCGCGGTGCTGGTCATGATCGGATATGTGTTTGTGTCCGCGATGGTGGCCTACGCATTCGCGAGGCTGCGCGCGCCGGGCAAGAACGCGCTGTTTATGCTGCTGCTGGCCACGATGATGCTGCCCTCCCAGGTCACCATGATCCCGCTGTATGTCATGTTTGCGCAGTTCGGGTGGGTGAATACGCATTTACCGTTGATTGTGCCCGCGTTTGCCGGTTCCGCACTGTACATCTTCCTGATCCGGCAATTCTTTTCGGGCATACCGCACTCCATGGACGAGGCCGCGAACATCGACGGTGCGGGTTACTTCACGATCTTTTTCCGGATCATCCTGCCCATGTCCAAGCCGGTGCTGATCACGGTGGCGCTGTTCTCCATCGTCGGTTCCTGGAACGATTTCATGGGCCCGTTGATCTACCTGAACTCTGTGGAAAAATTCACCATGGCCATCGGCCTCAACATGTTCAAGACCCAGTTCATCCAGAACTGGAACTACACAATGGCGTTCAATGTGATGATGATCATCCCTGTGCTGGCACTGTTCTTCTTTGCGCAGAAGTTCTTCATCCAGGGCATCGTCGTGACGGGCGACAAGGGCTAGTTTTCAACACGATAGGTAGGAGATACACGCATGGCAAAGTTTTCTTCCAGGCAACCTCAAAAGAGCGGCGTCCCCTTCGGCGCCATTGGCGCGGGCAGCGTCGAGCTGCGTCCGGATGGCGAGTTTCATGAATGGCAGATTGCCAATGTGGAACGCTGGAGCCGAGACTGCCGGGACATCCTCGACGCGGACGGCGGCGAAAAGCTATCGGGCAGCCTGTCGTTTTATGTGCGCACAAAGGACGCCCAAGACCGGGTCCTGCTCAGGCGGTTGGGCTTGGGCTTTGGTTCGGGCTATGGCAACGAGGAATACAACTACCGCATGCATTCCTTCAACAAGCCCGTGGAACAAGTCGATTTCGAGGGCAGCTTTCCCACAGCGCAGGTGGAATACATTGACCGCGCGCTGCCCGTTCAGATCAAGATGCAGGCGGTGTCCCCGTTCGTGCCATACGATGAGCGCACTTCCGCGACGCCGGGCTTTTATGTCACTTTCGATGTGACCAACCCCTCGGCGCAGCCCGTTTCCGTGTCGCTGGCGGGTAAGCTGAAAAACATCGTGAATCTGCGGCGCAATGCGATGATGCGCGTCAACGCGGTATCCGAAGAGGGTGGCTACACCCTCGTGTCCATGGCAGCCGACAACAGCGACGGACAGCCGGTCTCGGACACCGGCAGCATGACGCTGGCCGCGTCGGGCGGAGAGATCAGTTACATCTCGGGTGAGTATCGCGGCTACATGAACGAATACATCGCGCACGGCCAGTTTGGCGTGTCCGAAGAGTCGTTCCTGTTCAGATTGCAGCGCCATGGGAACCTGCCGAACACCAGCATCGAAGAGCGGCCCAAGTGGTCGATATCAGAGGAGAACGCGGACCAACTGTCCGCCAATGAGATCGACAGCATGCTCTCTGAGATGGAGAAAAACGCGTACGCAAAGAGCCTGTTCGAGCGCGTATTGCATGTGTCGCCTGACCAGCTGCAAAGCGAGTCGGGCAAGCGCGCGTTTTTTCAGTATCTGGCGCTCAACTGGAAGCATTTGGACGGCCTCGGCCCCTGGGGCGACAGTGCGCTGTGCTCGTCCTTTGCGCTTGCGCCCGGCGAAACGAAGCAGGTCAAGTTCGTGCTGTCCTGGTACTTCCCGGAACTCTGCAGCGCGTCCGGCAATCGCGTCGGGCACATTTATGAGGACTGGTTTTCCGGCGCGAATGAGGTCAACGCGTTGCTGCGGAACCGGCGCGATCCCATCATCGCAGCTGCGGTCCGGTTTCGGGACAACCTGTACAGAACAGACTTTCCCGAGGTGTTCTCAGATGCGGTGTCCATCCACCTGTCCACGCTCATCAAATGCGCGTGGTGGGACAAGGCGGGCAACTTCGGGCTGTGGGAGGGCCTGGGTTCCTGCGGATTCCATACGACGGACATCACATATCACGGTTCGTTCGGCATCGTGACCCTGTTCCCGAATTTGCAGAAGATGCAGATGCAAATGGGCGCAAAATTCCAGCGCGAGGATGGCCGTGTGCATCATTTCTTCACGCCGGACTTTGGCAGCGTGGACGACGGTTTCAACCGTGTGGACATGAACCCGCAGTTTGTGCTGTTGATCTGCAGGGACTATCTGGCGACCGGCGACCTGGACTATTTGAAGTCGCTGTGGCCGAACATTGTGCGCGCGGTGGAGAACATTGCGCAGTTGGACGCCGATGGCGACGGGCTGCCCGACAAAGACACCAAGCGCAACACCTACGACTCCTGGAACTTCGCGGGCACGTCCGCATATATTTCCGTGCTGTGGGTGGCTGCGCTTCGTGCGGGCGCGTATCTCGCCAGCGTACTGGGCGACGCGGAGCATGCGTCTCGCTGGAAGGAATGGATCGGCAAGGGCACAGCCGCCATCGAATCCCGGCTTTGGAATGGCGAATACTACAACCTGTGGATCGACGGGGATCAAAAAGATACCTGCTGCATGACGGACCAAATCGACGGCGAATACTTCCTGCGATTGATTGGTCTTGACGGCGTGCTGGATGAAGAGCGCGTTGGCAAAACGCTGGACGCGATCTACAGGTACAACTACTCCAGCGAAAATGGGCTGGTCAACGCAAGGTATCCCGCGGGTCAGGCAGCGACGCTACACACCTATCTGAATTGTCAGGCTGAGGCCAACTGGTCCGGGATCGAGTATGCCATGGCCGCCTTCTACATCATGATGGAACGCTACGGCGCGGGCAGGGAAATTGTCGAGACCGTGGACGAGCGCTACAGGCGGGCGGGCCAGATCTGGAACCACGCGGAGTGCGGCGACCACTATTACCGTCCCATGTCCAGTTGGACTTTGATGCAGGTGCTAACGGGTCTGACCATCAATCTGGCCGACCAATCGCTCCTGATCGCGCTGCGGACCGGTGAGACCGCGTTCCACGCACCCTGGCACGGCGCCTCCGGATACGGCCAGGTGGAGCGCGATCAGCATGGGTTCCGTGTGCGCTGCGGGTACGGCGAGTTGCCGGTGCGCTCGGTGATGCTGACAGGAAGCGGGCACAGCGGCGTCCAATCGATCCGCGTTAATGGCCATGATGTGGCGTTTGATGTGGAGAGCGCGGCGTTGCGGCTCCGTGAACCCGTGCGAATCGAGGCCGGGGACTGCCTGGAAATTCGCTTTTCATAGGCCGCGCATACTCTGACTGCGGTAAACGACAAAAAGAGACAGCCTTCCGTCAATGCGGAGGCTGTCTTTTTACGATATCCCTGCCAATGCACAGCTAGCGATTCAATGTGATCAAGGTGGAATTAAACCCGAGCGGGCGATCATATTGCACACGGGTGGCAATGCGCTTGACGACCTCGATGCCGCCCACGGCGGGTCCTTCCGCCGATTCCGGCACCGCTGCCATGGGATCAAACGGAATGCCGTCGTCGCGGATGGAGACCAGCAGTTTGTCCGCTGTCACGCGCAGCAGCACATCGATGGAGCCCACGCCGCGCCGGTGGCCATACTGGGCGATGTTCAGCGTCATCTCGCCCACGGCCAGTGAAACGCGGTTGGAGAGCGTGTCTTTGAGTCCGTTTTCGTGGCAGAACGCGGCCACCTGTTCCGGTATCCGTACGGCCGCTGCCTCCGTCGCCGGAATGGACACATCCCAAACCGCGTTCGCCTCGTCATCGGATTCGGCCACCAACAGCGGAGGCGCGACATGCTCCTTCCGGGCGATCGCGCGCCCCCAGACCAGCACCATCGCAAGCGTACAAGCCTCCGCCAGCATGTAACTCAGCCAGATCCAGTCGGGCGCGATGCGGCTCAGTAGGACCATAAAGCCCACGATGAACACGAGTCCCGAAAGAATCGCGATGGCCTTTGACAACTGGCCGCGGCCTGTGGTCTGATAAAAGTTCAAAAGCAGTTGGTTGACGCCATAGAATGGGAGGCTCAGCGCGAAAAGGCGCAGCGCGCGGACCGACAACAGTGCGCCCTCAGCGCTTGTGACCCCGAACAACTGGCAGACCAGGCCAGGCGCAAGCAGGAAAGCGGTCATCACCCCCGCGACCGCCACAATCATGAACCGGAATGCGACCTTGGCACTCATCCGGATCCCGCGAAAATCGCGCTCTCCAAACAGTGTGCCCACGATGGGCAGCAGGGTGTCGCTGGAGCCGTTGATGAACATGGACGCCACCATCAGTCCGTTGATACAGATGGTCACGGCCGTCACGCCCAATGGTCCGAATAAGCCCACCACGAGCATATTGATCACCAGCGTCTTGACAAACGAGAGGCCCTGGGTCATCGCCTTCGCCGCACCGCCGTTGACGATTTTGAGGATGAGCCGAATGTCGTGCGGCACGACGCGTGTGAAGGAAAACGTGCGCTCCTTTGAGCGGAAGTAGGGGATCAGCAGAAACACGCCGCAGGCATAGCCCAACACCGTTGACAAGGCCGCGCCCGCGATGCCTGTGTTGAGAAATCGGATCAACACATAGTCCAGGACCAGGTTGATGATGTTCGCGAGCAGCACGATGTTGGCAGCCGTCTTGGGCAGGCCGTCGGTGCGCAGGAACTGGGCCATGCCGGACACGATCATCATCACAGGACCGACAAACACGAGCGGGATCAGGTACGCTGCGGTCAGTTGTTGTAACGCTTGATTGCCCTTCGCCAGTGCCATCGTGATGGGCTGCATGAAAATCTGGCATGCCGCGACCAGAAGCAGCATTGCGGCGACGCCCGCGGCAAAGCATAGCGTGAACAGCTTGTTGGCGGTCTCATTGTCGCGCTGGCCCTTGGCGATCGATGCCAGGGTCACGCCGCCCACGGCAAACAACATGAACACCATGTTGATGCAGTAGATCACGGGCCCAGACAGTCCGACCGCCGACAGCGCCAGTTCACACAGCAGGTTGCCGACGATGATGCTGTCCACGATCGTCGCCAACGACACGGCCATCGTCGTCAGCAGCGTGGGAAGCAGATACTCCTTGTACTTGCGCTGGAGCAGGGTTGAGTTTCTTTGCAGCTGCATATGTCCTCCTTGTTTCGAGCGCTGGTGTCATTCGAGCATCATGGAGAAGAAGGTGTGCTGGTATTCGGCGCTGGTTTCGGGCCAGCTCCAGTTCTGACGCAGCAGGGCTTGCGTGGTGTACTCACAATCGGAGGGAATCGGCGCGACGGACCTGCCCTTGGCCATGTTTTCATACGCGATGAGGCTTGTGAGCTGCTCTGCTCGGGCCGGGTCGCGCATGGCTTCCGAGAGCTCGGCGGCAAAGACCGAGTTCGATACGATCCGGATCGGGCGCACCTCCGCGCTGAACGCCTTGATCAGGTCGCCCATGAAAATCGGGTGGTTGTTGTAGGGATGGAACACGCGGCAGCGCCGGTCCAGCCGACTCAGCAGCAGGATCGCCTGCGCCGTGCTGTCGATGGGGGCCAGTTCCGTCTGCTGGGTGAACGCGGAATACGGGAAGCAGCCCACCGCCGCGAACGCGCGCATGCGCCCGAGGAAGCTGTTCGAGTGCGCGTTGATCTGGAATTCGCCATCGCGGTCGCGCGCCATCAGGTTCCCAACGCGCATGATCTTCGCGTCCAACCCGCGAAGGCAGGCGTCCAGAATCATCCGCTCGGCCATGAACTTGGAAAAGATGTACTGGTTTTCCAGGCTCTGGCCAAAGTACAGGTCACGTTCGGTGAGCCTTTCATGGGCGCCCTTCACATCGCCCACGCGCAGGCCCGCGACGCTGGCCGTCGATACGTGGATCAGCCGCGCGCCCTTTTCCATGCTCAGCCTGATCAGATTGTCCACGCCGCGCATGTTCACGTCGAAGGTCGTGCTGTCCTTCGCGAAGTGAGATACATTCGCAGCGCAGTTGATCACCATGCCGAAGGCGTACTGTTTGAGCTTCTCCATCGTGGCGTCGTCCGTCATGTCGCCCTCGACGATGCGCAGCCAGCCGCTGTCGAGCCGGTCCTGCAAGTTGTCCTCGAAATAGTAGAACGCCATGTTCTGGAACCTGCGCACGGCGGACATGCCGTGCCCCGCGCGGGCCAGACAGGTCACATGGATGCCGTTGGGCTGGAGCCGATTCAACTCAAACAGGATGTGCATGCCGAGGAAACCGGTCGCGCCGGTGAGCAGCACGTCCGTCGGCTGCATCTGTTCGCCATTTTCCAGGTTGTCCAAAGTGTTTTCCTGAAGCAGCTCGTGAATCGCCGAATAGTCATAGTCCCGCTCCGGCTGGTCTGGCACCTCCGTTGCGCGGCCGCCAGACAGCAATTGCGCCAGTTCCGAGGGGGTTGGGTGCTGGAACACATCGCTGTAGGCCAGCGTCGCGCCGCGCTCGTCGCGCAGGCCCGCGTCCTCCGCCTCGATGACCACGCGGGTCACCTGTAGCGATGTGCCGCCGATGTCGAAGAAGCTGTCGTCCGCGCCGACCTGTTCCAGGCCCAGCACCCTTTGGTAGATGCCGCAAATCGTCTGTTCCAGCTCGCCCTTCGGCGCGCGGTAAGCGCTCAGCCGCAGCAGTTCAGGCTCCGGCAACGCGCGCAGATCGTTCTTGCCGCCGGGGGTCTTGGGCATCTTTTCGATCTGCTTGTAGGCTGTCGGCACCATGTATCCGGTCAGTTTTTTGGCCAATTGCTCGCGCACGCCCACAGGATCGAGCGCTTGTTCGGCCACGTAATAGGCGCAGATGTGGTCCTGGCCTTGCAGGTTATTGATCAGCACGGCGGAGGTGCGCACACCGGGCACGGCTGCCAGCACGGCGTCGATCTCGCCCAACTCGATGCGAAGGCCGCGCAGCTTGATTTGGTTGTCATTCCTGCCCAGGATCTCGATCTCGCCGTCCGGCGTCCAGCGCGCCAGGTCGCCGGAGCGGTATGCTCTCTTGCCATCGATCTGGACGAACCGTTCCGCTGTTTGCTGCGGCAGGTTGTTGTAGCCCCGCGCGACGCCCGCGCCTGCGATATACAGCTCGCCCACCATCATCGGCGGCAGCGCATTGCCGTCCGAGTCCACGACCTGCTCATATACGCCCAGCAGCGGCGCGCCGACGGTGACCTTGCCGCGCCCATGGAACTGCTTGCAGTTGCACGAAACGGAGATCTCGGTGGGGCCGTATGTGTTAAACAGCAGCGCCTCGCTGCCCGCCTCCAGCAGCCGGCTCAGCAGCAGTTCGGGGTACTTTTCCGCGCCCGCCATGATCACTTTGCATTGGGCGATGGCGGAGAGCAGGCCCTTGTGGTTGGTGTATTCCAGCATGACGGATGGCGTGGTGTTGAACGCGTCGGCACCGGTTTGCTCGAACAGCTGCGCCAGCCGCGCGGGATCATGGGTCGCCTCTTCGGGCGCGAAAACCAACGAAATGCCGTTGCACAGGCTGGTCATGCTCTCCTTGAGGAA
>JAVBTW010000030.1:0-3614 GCA_031555975.1 Eubacteriales bacterium | reverse complement strand
AACCAGCTTGCGGTACTTCAACGTCGCGGGGGCGCACCTCGGTTTCGGCGAGAATCGCGTGGTCGAGACCCATCTCATTCCGCTGGTCCTGCAGGTCGCTGCCGGACATCGCGAGAAGATCTTCGTCTTCGGTGACGACTGGCCGACACCAGACGGCACCTGTGTGCGCGACTACATTCACGTGGTCGATCTGGCCAAGGGCCATGTGGCCGCGCTCAAGTACCTGGCGGCGCACACCGGCATCGAGACGGTGAACCTGGGCACGGGCATCGGCTACAGCGTGCTGGACATCATCGACACGTTCAACGAAGTCAACCACATGAACCTGAAATACACCGTCGAGCCGAGAAGGCCCGGCGACGCGCCCGTGGGCTACGCGGACCCGAGCAAGGCGGAAAAACTGCTGGGCTGGAAGGCTGATAAGACGCTGGCGGACATGTGCAAGGACGCCTGGCGCTGGCAGTCGATGAACCCGAACGGATACGAGTCGTAGCGGTGAGGGGGTCTCTCCTTTGCCCAGCCGCGCAGGATTCGCTCCAACAAACACGCGCAGCGCATGCAGCCACATGGCGCGTCGCCACGGTATTGCCGCCGACCATTAGGAGATTCTCATCAAAATGTAAGCGAATCTCTATTGGCATTCCCATCAACTCTGTGTATAATGATCATTGTAAGCGGAGAGCAACAGATAATGATGAGGAGTGACACATAATGGCTGCACCGATTTTTGACACCGCCGATGTCGAGAAGAACAGACTGGCCGGGGGCCTCGGCTACATTCTGCCGTTCGTGCCGTATCTGGCTTGCAAGGACAGCGCGTTTGGGCGCTACTGCGCCAATCAGGGACTGATCCTGTGGATCTGCCTGCTGCTGGCGTGGATCGTGTTCGGCATCGTTGGCGCGCTGCTGGGCTGGCTGCCGCTGGTCGGCGCGCTCATTTCGTGGATCATCGGCATGGCGCATTGGGTCGTCAACGCCGTGCTGTGCCTGGTGATGCTGTACTTTACCTTCATCGCCTGCACCACCGGCAGGGCCAACGAAGTGCCCGTGGTGGGCACGGTGACGCTGCTGAAGTGATCACGGCCGCACCACACAGAGCAGGACCTTCCCCTCATGGCGGGAAGGTCCTGCTTGTTCTGCCTGTGCGGTCACAGCGCCATCTCCCACGTTCGGACCGGCTCCACGCCCACCACACATTCCTCGATCAGCGCCTCGCTGTCCAGCGCCGCCTCGGCGGCCTCCAGGTCAGCGATCTTCGGCTTGGTCGTCGGGTGTCTGGGCGTGAACACGGTGCAGCAGTCCTCATAGGGCAGTATCGACGTCTCATAGGTGCCGATTCGCTGGGCCATGTCCATGATTTCGGATTTGTCCAGCCCAATCAGCGGCCGGAATACGGGCATGCCCACCACGCTGTCGGTGGCGGCCAGGGCTTCCATGGTCTGGCTGGCGACCTGGCCCAGCGACTCGCCGGTGATCAGCGCCTGGCAGCCGTTTTGCCGCGCCACGCGCTCGGCGATGCGCATCATGTAGCGCCGCATCAGCAGCGTGCCCAGCGAATCTGGGCACTTTTCGTGGATCTCCATCTGAAGCCGGGTGAACGGCACGATGTGCACCAGCAATCCCGCTCCATACTCGCCCAGCTGGCGGGCCAGCTCCAGCACCTTTTCTTTGGCGCGCTCAGAAGTGTAGGGGAACGAATAAAAGTGCACGGCCTGGATCTGGACGCCGCGCCGCATGAGCTGAAACCCGGCCACGGGGCTGTCGATGCCGCCTGACAGCAGCAGCATGGCCTTACCGCCGGTGCCGTAGGGCATGCCGCCCACGGCCATCTGCTCGTCTACGTACACATACGCCCGGTCGCGCACCTCGACGGACAGCCTGTGCAGGGGCTGGTGTACGTCCACATGCATCTGATCGTTTGATTCCAGCACCCGGAAGCCGATTTCGCGCTGGATTTCCATGGAGTCCATGGGGAATTTTTTGTCGGACCGGCGCGCGAACACTTTGAAACTGCCCGCCTTGCCGCGCATCAATTCCACGCAGGCCGCGGCAATGGCCTCAAAGTCCTTGGGCAGTTCCATCGCGGGACTCACGGAATGGACGCCGAAAACCTTGCAGACCCGGTCGGCGCAGGACTGCATATCGTCGATGTCCGCCACGTACACGCGGCTGTCCGACAGCCACACGTCGCCCTCGCCCAGCGGCTTGACCGCGCGGCGAATGTTGTCCACCAGTTTTTTCAGGAATTGGGGCCGGTTCAGGCCCTTGAGGTGCACTTCGCCAAAGCGCACCAACAGCACGTTGCGCATGATGATTCTCCTTTGATGATGGATGTGCCGCGCTATCGCCGCGCGAACCGCACGAGCACCCGGTACTGCGCGGCAATGCGGTCCGCCGCGCAATCGATCTGGTCGTCGGTGGTGTCCGGGCAAAAGCTGAACCGGAGCGCGGCCTCCGCCAGGTCCACGGTCAGCCCCATGGACAGCAGCACAGGCGACACCACGCGCTTTTTGGTGGAGCAGGCGGAGCCGGTCGAGCAGTAGATCTGATCGGCCTCCAGCGCGTGCAGCAGCACCTCGCCCCTGACGCCGGGGAAGCTCAGGTTGACGATGTGCGGCGCGCTCCGGTCAATCTCGGGCCCGTTCAGTCGCGTCTCCGGCACGGCCTCGCGCACCTTTGTAACAAACCGGCGCTTTTTCTCAAGCAGCAGGCCCGAAAGCCCGCCGAATGACTGCATGTGCGTCACCGCCCCGGAAAGGCCCATGATGCCCGGCACGTTTTCGGTGCCCGACCGCAGCCCGTCCTGTTGGCCGCCGCCCAACTGGCGCGGCTTCAGCCGCACGCCCTTGTTCACAACCAGTGCGCCGACGCCCTTGGGGCCGTGGATCTTGTGCGCGCTGAGCGTGTACAGGTCAACCAGCCGCATGTCCATGGGCTGCCGGAGAAAGCCCTGCACGCCGTCCACGTGGATGCGCGCGTCCGGCGCGAGCCTGCGCACCAGCTGGGACAGCTTCTGCACGTCCAGCAGCGCGCCGGTCTCATTGTTGACCTGCATCAGCGTGACCAGCGCGGGCGGGTCCCGGGTCAGGGCCGATTCCAGCGCGGCCCAATCGACGCAGCCGTCGGGCGTGGGGGAGAGCAGGGTCACCCGGTGCCCTTCGTCCTTCAGCGCGTCCAGCGCCATGAGCACCGACGGGTGCTCCGCCTGGCACGAGACGATGTGCTGCGGCCCGCGCAACACTGGAACCGTGCCCAGGATCGCCAGGTTGTTGGCCTCGGTGCCGCCGCTGGTGAACAGCACTTGCGCGTCGGGCTTGGCCGCAAGCGCGGCCCTCAGCTGTGCCCGGACGCGGTCCAGCGCCTTTTCCGCCTGGACCGCTGGCCCGTACAGCGACGACGGATTGAAATAGCCCTCCGACAGCGCGGCCAGCATCTGCCGGATGGCCGCATCGCAGGGCTTTGTGGTCGCTGCATTGTCGAGATAACAGGTCATGTGCGCCTCAGTTCTGCCACACGCCGAAGTTCAGGTAGTTGTGTGACTGGATCAGCTTGATCATCTCATCGGAGAGCTCCGCGATGACCAGGTGTTTTACGCCGTTCTTGGTGAAATAGAA
>JAVBTW010000276.1:0-35349 GCA_031555975.1 Eubacteriales bacterium | reverse complement strand
GGGTTCACCGTGCCCAGCAGCGCGATTTCAGAGCAGAATGGTCAGACGGTCGTGTGGCTCAAGGATGCGGCGGGCGCGACACCGGTGCAGGTCGAAGTGCTAAAGCGGGAACCCAACTACTCGTTGATCGAGCCCATGGTCGAGGGGACGCTGAGGCTGGGACAGGTGGTGCTGTTGCAATGACGCCAGAGCGCCTGAGGGCCAATGTGGAGGCCGTGCGCGCAAACCTTGCGTCGGCGGAAGCGAAGTGGGGCCGAGCGGTGACGCTGTGCGCGGTCACCAAGACGGTGGACGCGGAGACCGTCAACATGGCTCGTGAATGCGGCATTCTGGACATCGGCGAGAACCGTGTTCAGGAAGCCATGCAGAAATTGCCAGCGTTAAATCCACAATTTCGGCTGCATATGATTGGACAATTGCAGACGAATAAAGTAAAATACATCATAGACCGCGCCGCGATGATTCAATCACTGGACAGGATTGAGCTGGCGCGTGAGATCGACCGGCGGGCGCAAGGACTGGCTTTTCGGATGCCGGTGCTGGTCCAGGTGAACATCGCGCAAGAGCCACAAAAGAGCGGTGTTTTGGAAGACGGGCTGATGCGGCTGGTCCTGGAATGTGCGCGGATGGACGGACTTCGGGTGTCGGGTTTGATGGCGATCATGCCGCTTGAGCACGACCCGGAGCGGGTCAGGCCCCATTTTCGCAGGATGCGCGAATGGTTTGACCGATTGCGAGATTTGGACATAACCGGTGTAGAAATGGAATGCCTGTCGATGGGCATGTCGGGCGACTACCAGGTGGCCGCCGATGAAGGCGCGACAATGGTGCGCGTGGGCTCATCGATCTTTGGCTCGCGGTAGATTACACAATGCCGACGACAGTTAATTAGGAGGGTCAAACCGCATGGCGCGAAACAATAGCCGCTTTAATCGCTTGCTGAACTTCATTGGGTTGGTGGACGAGTCTGAGGACCAGGGCAACGTTTACGACGATGGCCGCCCGCAGGGTGCCTCGACGTACAACCCACCCGCGCGTCGCAGCCAGACGAATGCCCGGCCCGTGCGTGGCCAGGAGTTTGACGAGCCGCGCTATCCGCAGGCAAGCCGCGGCTACGACGACCGGTACCAGGGTTCTCCTTCGTCGTCCCGGTACCAGAGCCAGACGCGTTATGACGACTATCCGCCACAGCGCGATTACCGCCAACCGAGCCGTGAACCCGCCTACAACGGGTCCAGGTCCAGCGGCGCGGCGATGCGGCGTCAAAACGAATATGACAGGGGACCGCAGCGCCAGGACAGCTATCGCCAGGCGGACTATGCGCGCGACAGCTACCAGCCCCGCGACGGTTATCAGCCGCGCAATTATCAGCAGCCTCGGCAAGCCGCACCCAGGTATGACGACTATCCGCCGCAGAGGAGCGCGGGGCGGGATAATGCGCCGCGCATGCCGGAGCCGCGGGAAGAGCCGGTGCGAGACAACGTGGTCCGGTTGCGCGAAGGCTCGGGGCGCGCGGAAACGATGATCTTTTATTTGCATCAATTGGAAGAGTGCCGCGAGGTGATCACGGCGCTGTTGGACAACAAAACGGTGCTGCTCAATTTGGAAGACATGGACGAGCGGCTGATTCAGCGCGGGATTGACACGCTTTGCGGGGCCGCGTTCGCGCTGAACGCGACACTGCGCAAGGCTTCGGACAAGACCTATCTGATCGCGCCGAACAGCGTGACGGTGGAGTCGAGCAGCGACGAACGGTATTGACGGAGGGAGCCACATTGCCATACCAACTGATCACAAATCTCTTTCGGGGCATCTCCATCTTTCTGCGGGTGATCGACTATGCGATCCTTGCCTATTGCCTGTGCAGTTGGATTCTGATGCCGTCGAGCAAGGTCTATACTTTTCTGCGCAACCTGGTTTGGCCGTTTGTCGCGCCGTTTAAGTCGATCTCGATGAAGCTGATGTACAAGATCGGGCTGCGGATTGACCTGAGCGCCTGGTTTGCGTTGATCGCGCTGCAGATCGTGGATTCGCTGATGTGGCGGTTCCTGTATCCGTTCGTCCTATCATTGTTCGCATAGACCATGGAAGCGTTACAGCGGCGAATGCTGGACATCGCGCGCGCCTCCCTGAGAACCGGGGAGCCGCGCTTTTCGCGGTTTTTGGACCCTGCGGAGCTGCCCTTCGCCCAGGCGGCTGCCCGCGAGGCTGGCGCCTCTTTCTTTGCGTTCGGCGGGTATGACGAGGCCGAGCGGCGCGTCGCCGGGTTTTCTGGCGATGGGGATGTGGCGGCATGCGAATGGCCGGTGGCGTGTCTGCGGATCGGATGGAACCCCAAATACGGTGCGCCGGGCCATCGGGATGTGCTGGGCGCGCTGATGGGACTGGGAGTGGAGCGCAGCACCATGGGCGACATTCAGATGAGCGCGGACTGTGCATATTTGTTTCTGCTCTCCGAGGTGTCGCCATATGTGACCGCGAACCTGGACAGCGCCGGCCGGTCCAAGCTGTCCGTATGCGAAGTGGACCTCACTGCAGCGCAAGTGGCCGAGCCCGTGGGACGCCAGTTTCGGGTCACGCTTGCGTCGATGCGGTTGGATGCGCTGGTGGCCGAGGGCTACGATCTGAGCCGCGCCGATGCCCAAGCGCTGATTGCGCGCGGCATGGTCAAGCTCAATCATCTGGTGTGCCTGAAGGGCGACCGGAAGTTGGAGCGGGGCGATTTGGTGTCCGTGCGCGGGCATGGGCGGCTGAAGCTCATGGAGGTGCAAGGGGAGACCAAAAAAGGCCGCGTCGGCGCGGTGGTGTTTCGATACGGTGGATGAGTGTGCGCTTGCTGCCCATGTCCCCGTTGAATTTTTGTTAAAAAGCAGGACTCCGCGTCTGGCGTCTCGAATTACACACGAATCGGACAATGCTGTCCGCGTGGATGATGCGACGAAATGGCGCGTCCGTGCGTCCAATGGACAAACGCAGTTTTTGCATAGAAGGAGAGTTTGACAGATGATCACCGTGAAGGACATCCGCGAGAAAGAATTTAGCAAGCAAAAGCACGGCTATCATGAGGACGAGGTGGACGATTTCCTCGACGAGATCGCCGACCAGATGGAAGAGCTGATTCGCGAAAACCGGTCCCTGATGGACCAGTTGGCCGAGGCACACACTGCTCAGCCCACCGCTGAGTCCCAAGTCGTGGCCGTGCCGGTCCAAGAAGCCTATCAGGCGCCCGTCAAGGCCGTCGATCAGGTGCCCGTGGATGAGCCCAGCTATTTCCGCAACCTCGAGGCCACGCTGCGCGAGACCCTGCTCTCCGCCCAGCGCATCGCCGACAACACCGTCGCCGAGGCCCGCGTCAAGGCCAAAGATCTGGTGTCCGGTGCAGAGGACCAAGCGCGCAAAATCGCAACCGAAGCCACCACTGCCGCCCAGAATGCGCGCGTGGAGCTGGAATCGCTGAAAAAGGCGCACGAGGACTACAAGGGCCGATTCCTGCGCATGGTGAAGGACCAAATGGCCGCCATCAATGTGGATGAGGAAGAAGTCAAGCCCGAAGCGGACAAAAAGGCCGATTAGGAAGCACATCGAGAGCTGTGTGAGGCTGCCTCAGAAATGGGGCAGCCTTGTTGCTGGACGAACGATGTGCGCGATCAATCGATTGGCCCTCTCTTGGGCATACTTCCCTCTATATGGCGGAGGTGTGTTCATGTCCGTGAAAGAAAAGACAGTTGCGCAGCTTGAACAACTGCTCGAAAATTTTGAGCGGATGGAGCTGGCGGAGTACCTTGATTATGTGAGGGACAAGCGAAAGCTGTTCTGGAACAATCTGCTGATTGGGCTTGCCCGCGGGCTTGGCAGCGCGATCGGCTTTACGCTGCTGTCGGCGGTTGTGATCGTGGTGTTGCAGCAGGTGATCGCTTATAACATACCGGTGATCGGCGATTTTCTGGCCGAGGTGGTCAACGTGGTGAAGGCGCGAATGAAATAGTGGAGGACACGCATGAAAAAGCGGTGGCTGATGATGGTGCCGATCTTCTTTTTTCTGGACCGGGCGTTAAAGATCTGGGCGGCGCAGGACCTTGCGCACCGGCCGGGCGGATATATGGAGCTGATCCCAGGTGTGCTGCGGCTCCGGTACATCGAGAACGACGGCGCAGCGTTTTCGTTGTTCGCGGGGAACTCGGTGCTGTTGATCGGGCTGACTGGGCTGATCATGCTGGGCCTGCTGCTGTATTTGATCCGGGCGAACCATGCGGACAAGCTGACATGGCTCGCGCTGGCGACGGTGCTGGGCGGGGGATTGGGCAACCTGTATGACCGCATCGCGTATGGCAAGGTGATCGACTACCTGGAGCCGGTGTTCGTCAGTTTCGCCGTGTTCAACCTGGCGGATGTGTTTGTGGTGTGCGGCGCGGTCATGGCGGTGATCGGCATCTTGCGGGCGGATAAAGGGAGGGCTTGATGTGCTGTGGACGATCGGGCCGGCGGACGAGGGCAGGCGGCTGGACGTGTTCCTGTCGGAGGCCATGGATATGACGCGCTCCCAAGCCGCGCAGTACATCAAGGCGGGTGAGGCCAGTGTGAACGGACGCGCGGAGACGAAGGCGGGTTTTGCGCTGCGCGCCGGACAGGCGCTGGAGTTTACAAAACCGATGCCGCGCGAGTCACACATGGAGGCGCAACCGTTGGACCTGAGGATCGTGTATGAGGACCGCGACCTGGCGGTGATCGAAAAGCCGAGCGGCATGGTGGTGCATCCGGCTGCGGGCAATCACGACGGGACGCTGGTGAACGCGCTGCTGTATCATTTGGATGGGTTGTCGGGCATCGGCGGTGAAATTCGGCCCGGGATCGTGCATCGCATCGACAAGGACACAAGCGGGCTGTTGCTGGTCGCGAAGAACGACAGGAGCCATGCCGCGCTGGCGGATCAGATCAAGGCGCACAGCTTGGAACGGGCGTACTTGGCGGTGGTCTTGGGCAACCTCAAGGACGATGAGGGGTTTGTGGACGCCCCGATTGGGCGAAGTCCAAAAGACCGGAAGAAGATGGCGGTCGTTCAGGGCGGGCGCGAGGCGGGCACGCACTGGCGGGTGCTGCAGCGGCTGCGGGGCGCGTGTCTGGTGGAATGCAGGCTCACGACGGGCCGCACACATCAAATTCGGGTGCACATGGCGTCTATTGGTCATCCGGTGGCGGGCGACCCGCTATACGGACCGAAGAAGGCGCCGGTGGAGGTGGTCGGCGGGCAGCTTTTGTGCGCGTACAGGTTGGGTTTTTTGCATCCGGAGACGGGCGAGATGATGAGGTTCACCACGGCCCCGGAGCCGAGGTTCGTGGCATGGGTGCGCCGGCTTGGCGGCGACGATCTGGACGTTGATGCATAAAACGCCAATGGTTTACGGAATGCGCACCGAGCGTCGTCGGGGCCACGCCGCGGTTATGTGTTTCAATATCTGCCAGTCTATCTGTCCGGCATGCTGCGCAAGCTAAAGTGTGCCGGATTTTTCTGTGCGGCTGGGAGGTGGTTGTCGATGAAGGATTTGCGAAATCTGGTGGGCCTACCGGTGATCTGCGCGGGCAAACGCATTGGGCGGGCGTCCGGTGTGGAGCTGAGCGAGGACCTGACGTGCATGTCCGGGGTGGTTGTGGACTGCGGCATCCGTGGGAGCCGTTTCATCCCAGCGGGCGATGTGGAGCTGATGGGTGAGGTGTCGATCATCACGCACACGCCGGGAAAGCGATCGGGACAGGCCGCACCGCTGAGGCGGCGGGCGCTATCGACGGACGGCGGAACGCGCGGCGCGGTGGCCGGCGCGATGATTGACGAGCGGACGGGCCAGGTTGATGCGCTGCTGCTGAGCCTTGGGTACATCGACGACATACTGACGGGCAGGCGCTGGATCCGGCAATATCGGGTTCAAACGGACAGTGGAGATGTGATTTTCGACGAGGAGAAGGGAGGGGACTGACGAATGGCGAATGGTGTGATCAAAGGCGTCGCTGCAGGCATGCTGATGGGCGCGGGCGCGCTGTGGGCATACGGAGCGATGAACACGCAGCAGAAAATGCGAGTGGCGAAGGTGGCGACGATGGCAAAGGATGCGGCGATGAAGAAGGCGAGCGAGATCGTGAAGTAAGCGTACGCACCGGCTAGCAGAGCGGCTAAATGAGTTCCGTGAGGGATCTTCCTGTATTGATCGTAGAGGAAGATCCTTCGCTGCGGTGGACTGAGGAAAGGCGTACACCGGCCTCGGGTTTTTTGTGCCCGTTTCAGGGCATCCTATGCGCGTGAGGCGGTGCATATGGTGGACAACCGATTCAGGCTCAACGGACGAAACGCGCGGATCGCACTGTTCAGTTTGGCGGCGGTCCTTATTTGTGTTCGGTATGGCGGCCAACTGTTGGGCGTGTGCTCGGTGCTGCTGACGGGGCTGGTGATGGCGTTTATCCTGGAACCGCTGACCGCGCTGATCGGAAGATGGGGTGTGCGATCACGCGGTGCGCAGGTGGCGCTGGGGTTCGCGCTGGTGATTGCGTTTTTGGCACTGGTGGTGGTGCTGTTGCTGCCGCCGTTGATTGGGCAACTGAAGGAACTGAGCTCGGTGATGGCCGGCACGGTAATCCAGCTAAAGTCGTTGCTCGAAGCGCTGAACGATTTTTTGGCGGCGCGTCAATTGCCGCTGATTGATCCATCGCAGATTGACTGGTCTTGGCTGACGACGGGGCTGACGGGTCTTTTGTCAGGTACGACGGCATTTGCCGGCGGGATGATCGGCCGGATCAGCGCGTTCGGGTTTTCACTGATGCTGGCGTTTTACTTTCTGCTTTATAAGGATAGTTTGCTGCTCACGATGGAGCTGTTCATACCGATGGCCGCGCGCGGCACAGCGATGAAGATGATTGCGAGCGTCGTGCGGGAGCTGCGCCAATACCTGAAGGGCCAATTGACAATCGCGATGATCGTGGGCGTGCTGGCCTCGATTGGACTGCTGTTGATTGGGGCGCCGTCGGCCGTGCTGATGGGGATGGTGATCGGTCTGTTTAACGTGATCCCCTATTTCGGGCCGTTGATCGGGGCGATCCCTGCCGTTTTGATGGCGATGTCGAAGGGGCTTTATATGGCGCTGATGACTGTATCGGTCGTGTTCGTGGTGCAGCAGCTGGATGGGTTTCTGATCAGTCCACGGGTGATGGGTGGCGTCACGGGGCTGAGTCCGCCTTTGGTGCTGGTTGCCATCACCGTAGGTAGCGGGTTGTTTGGCATAGGCGGCATGTTTTTTGCGATCCCAGTGCTGCTGATTGCACGAATTTGCCTGCGCGTCTGGTCGATGGTTGAAAAATCCCCTGAACTGTAGTATAATGGTATCCGTATGATTATACAGCAGGCTTGAAGGGCGGTGGCATCATGAACGGCAGACTCACGGAGACCAGCAAGTTTAACCTCCCAACCGACCTATCAGGATCGGCGGAGGACATCATTCTGTCGGTCTACCAATCGCTGAAAGCCAAGGGCCACGACCCGATCATGCAGATCGTGGGCTACATCGTGTCGGGTGATCCGACGTACATCACCAGCTTCAACAACGCGCGGTCGCTTATTCGGCGGCTTGAGCGGGACGAGATCCTGGAGGAACTGGTGCGGTTCTACATCGAGATGCACGAGAAACGATGACGAAGCGCGCATTGTGCCTGGACGTGGGTGAGCGCCGGATTGGCGTGGCGGTTTCTGACCTGCTGGGGATCACTGCCCAGGGGGTTGAGACGATTGAGTCCCGCGGTGTGGAAAAGGACTTGGCCCGGGTTCGCGAGTTGGCGGCCCAATACGGCGTGGCGGCGATTGTCTGCGGCCTGCCGCGGAACATGGACGGCAGCGAGGGGTTTCAGGCCGCGCGTGTGCGTTCAGTTGGAGACCGGCTTTCTGACGAAGGATACCGCGTGATCTACCAAGACGAGCGGTTGACAACCGCGAGCGCGCGGAAGGTGCTGATTGAGGCGGACGTACGGCGAGGCAAGCGCAAGGACGTCATCGACAAGATGGCCGCGGGGCTGATACTGCAAGTCTTTATTGACGGCGGCGGGCTGTCGAGATTGTAGATGATAGATGGTGGAGGACAGCAATCATGGATGGGTACATGGTGGACGAGAATAGCATCGTGGAACTGGTGGACGAAGAGGGCAAGCCGGTCAAGTTCGAGCATCTGATGACGCTGGAATTTGAAGGAAAGCAGTACGTGCTGCTGGCGCCGATTGACGACATCGAAGGGATCGGCGAGGATGAAGTCGTCATTTTGGAGATTCAGGACGGAGAGCATGAAGACGATGACGTGTACGTCGGCGTCGAGGACGAGGAATTGCTCGAGCGGATCTTTGAGCGGTACTTGGAGATCGCCGAAGCGGACGAAGAGGAGTTAGAGCGCGCTGAAGACGAAGACGAATAGCAGTGAAAGCGTCCTGCGCATGCAGGAGGTCCGAAGGGGGAGCGATCCCTCCGCGGGCCTCCTTTTTTGTGGACGCAATGTCTCCCCCTTCGCCTCAGAGGGAGGAGGCGGGCCTTCAATGGAGGGCTGAGCTCGCATTGGCATCAGCCGATGGCGAGGTAGGCGAAGAAGCCGCCGTCGTAGTATGAGGTGTGCAGCGTACAGTTTTCGTATTTCGCCAAGGTCTTTCTTACCGAGGGCAGTCCCTGGCCCATGTGTCCGGGCTTGCTGGAGACGCCTGGCCGTTCGATGTCGCGCACGTCCACCGGGTGGCCCGTGCTGTTGGAAAGGATGATCAGCCGCCCACCTGCGGGCTTGTATTCGATGGAGAAGTGGATCAGACGCTGGTCCGATTCCTGCGCGGCTTCGAGGGCGTTGTCGAGCAGGCATGCAACGACGCGGCACAGGTCCAGGTTGCTGATGGCGAGTCCACAAAGGCTGGTCTGGATGTCTAGGCGCAGCCGCAGATCCTTCTGCTTTGCGGCCTCGGCTTTGTTGATGAGCAGCGCGACCAGCGCCGGGTTTTCTTCCATGCGGCGGCTGAGCTGCATCTCGCCGTCCGCGCGCACGGTCTGATCCATGAGCGCGTCATGATACTGGCGCAGTCCTTCCAGATCCCCTTTGCTCAGGTGCCGCTGATAGCCCTGCAGGATGGAGTGAAAGTTGCGCTTGATGCCGGAAAACTCTTCAATCGTGTTCCTGAGCGCGTTGCTGTGTACGTTTTTGTTTTCCAGGCGCACGGCAATGGCATCCTTGATTTCCAACTGTACGCCAAACAAAAACAGCAACACAAAGGTGATCATCAAAAGCGCGTTGGCCACCGCCTGGTTCTCCGTGGTCTCAGGCACCCATGTACACAACACAAACACAAATGTCGCGTTCAGCGTATAAATCAACAGGCCGCGCCGAGGTTTGTCGGGCACTTGGTCCGCCAGACTTGCGCTGTACCCAATCAGGCGCAGCCAGCGCACAGTGATCGCACTCATCATCACCATGATGGCTGTGGCGGTCAGTTGCTGGACCGCATCCATCAGATGGTTGCGGGGTCCGGGCTGTTGTATGAAGAGCAGTGACGCGACCAGGCGGCAAAAAACACTTGTAATTATGTAATACAGGAACGCATGCCCCATCAGCCGCCCTGCATGGCGCGATGGCAGGTTGAGCACGAGAATACCGATCAAATAAAACAGCAGTGCAAAGACCGGGTTGTCGGCGGACAAGAGTGTTTTGGCGAGTGGCGAGAGCGCGCTCAGACCGAAGCGCCAAGCATCATTCAAAACAGTGCCAGAAAGAAGCGCAAACAGCAGCTTTCGTTTGACAGGGAACTGTGTAAAATAGATGTCCTCGATCAGTTTTGCGATCAAGTACATCAACAAGTACACGTTGATGAATGATACGCTCATCGAGATGAGCCGCATGGCGCTCGAGTAGGCGATGTTTAGGTACATGATGCTCAACTTTCTCCGCTAGGCGGTGAACGGCGGGCAAATGCCCAGGTATGTGGAAAACTCGCTGTCGTAATACGCGGTGTGAAACGCGCAGTTGGTGTGTTTGGCCAGAATGTGACGCACATGGATGAGGGCTGGACTATGTTCGTTCGGACTCGTGGTGCTGTGGGAGACCGTCAAAAGGCGTTCGTCATGAGGTTTGGCCTCAATGGAAAAAAACACATGGCGCATAGGGGATTGAGACGCCTCGTCGATCGCGTTGTCCAGCAGGAGTGCTGCGACTTTGCACAATTCCTCTGGGGCCAAGAGCAGATGCTGCAAATCGACCTGTATGTCAATGTACAACCGCACACCGCGATGCTCGGCCAGTTCCGCGCGCTTGGTCAACAGTTGGACCAGTTGAGGGTGTTCCTCCGCGCGTGCGGTGAGCGCCATGCGATTGTCAGCCTTCAAGGTGTAGTTGGCGAGCGTGGCATGATAGCGCTTCAGCTGATCCAAATCGCCCATGGAGATGTACCCCTGGTAGGTCTGTAAAATGTTAAAAAAGTCATGCTTGACCTGCGAAAACTCTTCCATCGCGGCGGTCAGAGCATTGATGTGCGCCTTCTTGTTCTCCAACCGCAACGCCATGGCGCGCCGCAGGTCGATTTGGATGTCCAGCAGCAGCAATAGCGCAAAGATGATGATGAGCAACCGTTGTACAGTCAGCGGATTGGCGAGGCACAACGGTACGACGACTGCGACGATGTAGGCGAAAGAGGTGCGGATCATGTACAGGAGCAGTTCGCGATGGACGTTGGGGCTGGCCTTGTCGCTGAGGCTGATGTGAAAGCCCGATGCGCGTTGATAGATACGCACACAGAGATAGACCAGCGACAGCACTGCGAGGGAGGCAAGCTTGTCGAGCGTGACGAGCGTCATATGGTCCGCGTTCGGGCCGGAAAGGATCCTGACTGCAAAGCGGCTTATGGCGATGACGAGCATGTCCAGCAGATAGATATGGCCCATCATTCGGATCGAGTGCACGGCGGGCAAGTGCAGGACTCTGGAGGCGATGTAGTAGTAAGCCATCGCCAGCAGAGGATTCACGGTGCTGAGCGCGAAGTGGGCCAGATTGGACAGCGGCAGGCTACCAAACAGGCCCGCGCCGAAGGCCCAGGTGCTGGCGGAAAGCCCACCCGCCAGCGCTGCGAAGGCCAGTCGGCGCTTGATGCTGATGGGCTCATGATAGACATGCGAAATCAGCTTCGCAATCAAGAGCATGTTGACATACGAAGCGATGACCACGGCGCAGGTCCAGATGGGACCTATGGGACCGGAAACGACTGTGTTTGTATGCATTTATCCACCTGTTCCTTTGTAGGACCGTTCAATGCAGGATTGGGCGGGGAGTCCATCATTTCTTTCACGGGTGTGCACACGCGTAATAATTCAGTGTCGAAATTTGTTTGTTAAAATTAACATTTATCGCACCGTGCAGGTGTCATAATGAATCTGGACTATTATAGTCCCGCCAAATCAGGAAGTCAACGTAGAAATGCCAATTTCCTGGTATTGTGTCCAAAACCGTGCCAGTTCTGATCGAACACATACAGCAAGATTCGACAATGTTCGTCAAATCGGTATAGATATGGTACATAGAGAACTCAGTCGGTCAATATGTTGCCGCACTGTGCTGGGTGCGTATCATCTTAATAAAATGACGGTTTCATTTTTGAGACCTGCATGCTATAATCGTGGCGAACGCGTGTGGTTCGCGGCATGTATCAAAGGGGGGACTGGCCATGGACACGATCAAGATGTTGATCTGCGACGACAACGAAGGGATCCGTAAGAGCATGTCGGACTACTTTCAGCGCAAGGACGGTGTGAAGGTGGTGGGCACTGCATCAAATGGCGCGGAAGCGTTTGAGGTGACGCTGCGTCAGCATCCAGACGTTGTGGTGCTGGACCTGGTGATGCCGATCCACGATGGGTTCTGTTATCTCGAAAAGTTGTTGGGCTTGCCGGGTGAGCGACCGCGCGTGATCGTGCTGAGCGCCATGGGAAAGGACGATTGCATCGCGCGCGCGATGGACTTGGGCGCGAGCTTTTATATGTTGAAACCGTTTGATTACGAGGTGCTGCATCAGCGCGTGTGTATGCTGCACATGGGCGAATCAGCGGAGCGAAGCGGCTGGATGCATGCGGTGCAGCCCAGCTGTGAACGTGGGATTGTTGAGCGGATAAACGAATTGTTTCTCGGGATCGGCGTCCCGTCTCATGTGCAGGGTTATGACTACTTAAAGGAAGCAGTGCGCTTGGTGGCGGACAATTGGGAGACGATTCATTATATAACGAAGGAACTGTACCCGACAGTGGCGCAAGCATTTGGTACGACGTCGTCCAAGGTAGAGCGCTCGATCAGACATGCGATATCCATCACCTGGCAACGAAACAACCTGGAGAATTTCAGGTCATTGTTGGGCATCCCCCATCACGAAGCGGCGCGAAAGCCGAGCAATGGCGAATTCATCGCCCTGGTGGCCGACAAGGTGCGCCTCTCGAAAACAGCCTAAGCCATCGCATGCCTCAGAGAAGCGATCATAAAGCGCAGGACAACGACATGGAAACCCAAAAAAGAGCCGCTATAAAACACCGCCCGAACCCAGCAAACGCAAGGGATCCGGGCGGTGTTTGTGGTGATCCATCGGGGACTCGAACCCCGGACCCTCTGATTAAAAGTCAGATGCTCTACCGACTGAGCTAATGGATCGTGCGTAGCCCGAAAGATGGGCAACGAACCAATTATAGCATAGCCGGTGTGGCCTTGTCAATGTGCGGATGGTAAAAAGTCGGGCTTGCGCAGGGACTGCAGTTGCTGTGACGGCGGGCGGTATTTACTCGAACGCTTCCGCCGCTCTCCTCATGTTGCCGATGATGTCTACGTGGAAGGGGCACTCTCTCACACAGCTTCCGCAGGCGATGCACGTGCTCGCCTTCGCCGGAAGCGCCGCATACTGCGCCCGCGCGGCGTCCGGCGCGTCCGGGAGCAAATCCAGCGCGCGCGTCGTGGCGGCCACGTCAATATGGCTTGGACAGGGCAGGCAATGATTGCAGTACATGCACTTTCCGTCCATGTCACACTGTCTTGACTGGCTCAAGATGGAGAAATCCCGTTCCTTCGGCGTTGCGGTCAGGTAGGTAAGCGCCGCTTCCACCTCGCTCCGCGTCTTGCAGCCGATCAGCGCCGACACAACGGATGGCCGCGACAGTGCGTAATGAATGCACTGCGCCGGCGTCAGCCTCACGCCCGCGGGGCTGTTGTCGCCCAGGAGCCAGCCCGCGGCGTAAGTCTTCATGCTCACGATCGCCGTGCCGTGCGCGTCACACGCCCTGTAAAGCCGCGCCCGGTCCGCGCTCGGTCCCTGCCCAAGCTGTGCTTTGTAGGTATCCGGGCTGAACAGCGCATCAATGTTGTCCACATCCGAAAGCATATCGAACGCGGGATTGACCGGGAACATCAGCACATCGATCGAGCCTGTTTCAATTGCGCGCGCCGCCACACTCGCCACATGGCTGGACATGCCGATGAACCGCGCCTTGCCTTGCTGCTGCAGTCTTTGTGCCAGTTCCAGCTGCCCGCCCGGTGCGAGGACCTTGTTTAACTGTTCTTCTGTGTCCACAAAGAAGATCGACGCAGTGTCGATGTAATCCGTCTGCAGCAGTTTGAGCATCTCGTCGAAGTAGGCCGCGGTTTTGGTCGTATCTCGAGAGGGAATGGTGGGGCCGTCAGGACCGACCACCGCGCCGACCATGCCTTGGATCATGATCTGGTCGCGTCGGCCCTTGAGCGAGTTGCCGATGTGTGTGCGCACGACAGGGTCCGCCATGAACATGTCCATGTAGTTGATGCCGCCATCGAGTGCGGATTTGAGGACCTCATCAACGACTTGGAAGGGCTTGTTCTCCAGGTGTTCACAGCCGAGACCTACGACGGAGATGTCGAAGTGGGTGCGGCCGAGTTTTTTGTATTCCATGATGGTGACCCTCCTCATGAATGGTAGGATCATTATAGCACATCGAAGCCACCCTGTCATCACGAGCGCCAGCGAAGCGACTTTCCACTTTAGTGGGTGCACTATCATGTAACAGACGTCGCCTGAAGGCGGGGGAGGTCCTTTGCTGGCGCTCAGGATGACACGACACGGGGGGGTTCGGCTGAACGCATGAGAAGGCCCTGCGGCGAAACGCGGAGGTCATTGATCTTCCTTGCCAAACAGTGTATAATATCGGCAGTGATCAACAGTGAAGGAGCGTCACGCCATGTACCTCACACATGAAAATCCAGCCACTCTCCACATCGGTACCATGCCGAACCGATCCTATTACATCCCGTTCTCCACGCCTGCCACGGCCGCCATCGGATGCCGACTGAAGTCCGAACGCGTTCAGATGCTCAGCGGCACCTGGGACTTCGCATTCTATCCCCGCTTCATTGACGTGCCGGAAGAGATCGAGTATACCGCGACCATTCCCGTGCCCTCTGTCTGGCAGCAGCACGGCTATGACTTCCATCAGTATACCAATGTGCGCTATCCGATTCCCTACGATCCGCCCTATGTGCCCACCGAGAATCCCTGCGGCGCGTATCACCGCACGTTCGCGCTTGACAAGAAAGAGGGCGAGCGCTACTTCCTCAATTTTGAGGGCGTGGATAGCTGTTTCTATCTGTTCATCAACGGCCAGGACGTGGGCTTTTCCCAGGTCTCGCATTCTACCTCTGAGTTTGATATCACGGACTTCGTGGACGACGGCGAAAACGATATTGAAGTGCGCGTACTGAAATGGTGTATCGGCACCTACCTCGAAGACCAGGACAAGCTGCGCATGTCCGGCATCTTCCGTGATGTGTATATCCTCACACGCCCCGAGCGCCATGTGCGCGACTTCTTTGTGCATACCCGCCTTTCCGGCGGAAAGGCTGAGGTGACCGTGGACTTTGACTTTTTCGGCAAGGCCGTGGACGTGAAATGCACGATGGACGGCCATGAGAAGAACGTCAAGTCCGGCAAGGTCTCTTTCACGGTGGACAACCCGCGCCTGTGGACTGCCGAGACGCCGGAACTGTATGACCTCGTCATCGAAGCCAATGGCGAGATCATTGTGCAGAAGGTCGGCCTGCGGGAGATCGAGGTCGCGAACGGCGTGGTCTTGGTCAACGGCGCGCCAGTCAAGTTCCGGGGCGTGAACCGCCATGACAGCGATCCCATTACCGGCTATGCCATCAACCGCGACCAGATGATACGCGATCTCAGCGTGATGAAGCGGCACAACATCAACGCCATCCGTACCAGCCACTATCCGAACGCGCCGATGATGGCCCAGTTGTGCAATGAGTACGGATTCTATGTGATCGCGGAGTCCGACATCGAGGCGCATGGTGTCGTGACGCTGTACAGTGAGCGTTCTGAGGCGCCGTGGAAGGAAATGCTGCCCCTGTTCAACCGCAAGTACTCGCTGATCGCCAATATGCCGCTCTTTGCGAAGGCCATCATGGACCGTGTGCAGATGAACGTGCAGCGCGACAAGAATAACGCCTCCGTCGTCATCTGGTCCATGGGCAATGAGTCCGGCTATGGGTCAAACTTTGAAGAGGCGCTGAAATGGACCAAGGCGTTCGACCCGTCGCGTCTGACCCACTATGAATCCGAACACAACCAGCCGGACGACCGCGAAAACGACAACAGCTGCATCGACCTGTGGAGCCGGATGTATCCGTCGCTGGCCGAGATCCATGACTACTTTAAATCCGATGACAAGCGGCCCCACATCCTGTGCGAGTACATACACGCCATGGGCAACGGACCGGGCGACGCGGAAGATTACCAGGAGTTGATCGATCAATATCCCGGCCTTGTCGGCGGGTTTGTGTGGGAGTTCTGTGACCATGCAATGGACATGGGTCGCACCAAAGACCTGCGCGACACGTATTATTACGGCGGCGACTGGGGTGAGTTCCCCCACGATGACAACTTCTGCATGGATGGCCTGGTCTATCCGGATCGCAGGCCCCACACCGGATTTTTGGAAGTGAAAAATGTGTTCCGGCCTGTCCGCGCGAAGCGAGTAGGAGACGAGATCGTGCTCACCAACCGCCTGGATTTTCTGGACATAAAGGACGTATGCACCGGCCTATACGAGCTGACGCGGAACGGCGAATTGGTGGACGCGGGCATATTTGAGCTGCCGTCCATCGCGCCGCACGAGTCCAAGGCCGTTGACTTGCCGCTGGAACTGCCGGAGGACGGCAAGCTGCAGTTGAAGCTGACCTACCTGCAAAAGGGCGATCTGGCGCTGACAGACGACGGGCACGAGCTGGGCTTTGACCAGTTGCTGCTGCGTGATGCCAAGCCAGAAAAGGCGCAGAAGCCGAAGGGAAAGGCGCCGTCCGTTGAGGAGACCGCGACCCACTTCATCCTCACAGGCCCGAATTTCCGTTACAGCTTTGACCGCACCCAGGCGAATTTTGACGCGCTGGTCAAGGACAATGTGTCGCTGATCACCCGGCCCATCGAATACAACATCTGGCGCGCGCCCACTGACAACGACCGCAACGTGCGCCATGCGTGGGAAGAGGCGGGTTATAATTGTGCGCGGGTGCGCGTGTACGAATCCAGTGTGGACGTCTCCGGCGCGGAGGCCGTCATCCATTGCTCGCTTTCGCTGGCTGCGGTCTATCGTCAGCGGATCGTGACCATCCAGGCGGCGTTCCGGGTGGCTGCGGATGGCGCGATCCGAATGAAGCTGGACTGCGACCGTACACCTGTCCACGATTGGGACCTGCTGAAGATGCCGTTCCTGCCACGGTTTGGTCTCAGGCTATTCATGCCCAAGGCGCGGGATGTGGCGCGATACTGCGGCTATGGCCCCATTGAGAGCTATGTGGACAAGCATCAAGCCAGCTGGCAGGGTGTGTTTGAAACCACGGCAAAGGCGAACTATGAAGACTACATCAAGCCGCAGGAAAATGGCTCGCACTGGGGCACGGAGTGGCTGGAGGCGGGCGGTATGCGGTTTGAAAGCGATCAGCCGTTCAGCTTCAACATCCTGCCGTATACGCAGGAAGAGCTGACAACGAAGATGCACAACTATGAGCTGCAGTCCTGCGCTGACACGGTGCTGTGCGTGGACTACAAGTTGTCCGGTATCGGCAGCAACAGCTGTGGTCCGATGTTGATAGAGAAGTACCGGTTCGATGAGACCAAGTTTACATTTGAGCTGACGATCAAGGCGTAAATGGGATTTGCCTGTGCGGACATCGCCCGGTCCAGTCTAACTAAGTGAGCATGGTGTCCAGGATCTCTCCGCCAACGCCGCGCCCCTTTGTGTTAAAAGGCCGCATGTGGGTGGGGAGATCCTTTCATACACTTTGCGCTGCACTGGTGACCATCCACGTCAAAACGCATTACAATGTCGCTTTTTTGCCACAAATTTCTGATTTCGGCCAAAAATGTGATTGTTATGTAACCGACTTCGCGGTATAATGATCAAAGAGAATGCATACTGATGCGGTTTTAATGAGGCTCACAAGCGGATGGGCGTCTGGAGGCTGAGAGGGGAATTGAAAAGGCGGCAGAAGTCGATGCGGTCCATGCTCGCGATGATGGCAGCGTTCGCGCTTACACTGGTATTCATCATCGTGTTTTTCGTGTTTCTTACGTATATGCAGGGCGTGATGCGTCAGACCGAGCTGCTGCATGTGGACGAGTTGTCCGAAACTTTGCTGACGACACTGAATCGTGTGGAGGACAACCTTCAGACGAACACTTTGGCCATGGCCAGTTGGGACGACGCGCGCAATTATGTCATCAACCAAAACAGCCAGTACCTCAAGAGCAACATGACCGATTATGCGATGTTGAAGGACTATACCTACGACTACGTCGTCCTGAAGGATCTGAAAGGGCGCGACTTGTACACCATGGGCTATGATTTCGCGTCGGGCCAGGGCGCGGTGTTGCCGCTGGGGTTCACGACGAGGCTGACGCAGGTGGCGGAGAAGGCGCTGGCGCGGTATGGACAGGATGAGCGCATCCGCAGCCATGAACACCGGTACGCCGGATTGCTGCTCTATGAGGGCGAACCCTATCTGCTGTGTACATTGCCCATTTCAGACAATTTGCGTTTGGCGCCGCCGGTGGGCACATTCACATTTGCGCTTCGGTTTACTCAGGACTTTGTGAGGGCGGTCACGGGTCTGCCGATGCTGAAGCTGGACATCCGCGCGGCGAGCAGCGACATCGGCGCAGAGCCGTACGTCGTGCGCAGCGGTGCGGACCATCTGTCCGTATCCAAGCAAATGGACGACATTCTTGGCAATCCCATCGTCCTGACCATGACCTATCCCAGGACGATCTTTCACGAGGGGCAGCGCATGGTTGTGCTCACCTCGCTGGTTTTGATGGGGCTGTTGCTAGGGGCGCTGTCCTTGATGTTTTTTCTGATCAACCGGCTGGTCATCACGCCAACCCGCGTCATGGCAGCGGACGTGCAGGCGGTGTCCGCCGACGCGCCACTGGATATGGACAAGTATGGCGGCACGACAGAGTTGCGTGTGCTGGGCATGTCCGTGAATGACATGGTGGCGCGCCTGGAAAAAACCCGCCAGCTTCAAGAGCGTGACAAGATGTCCATAGACACGCTGCAGACCATCCTCAACAGCATGGACGCCTACCTGTATGTCACCGATCCGGACACCAGCGAGATCCTGTTCATCAACGACAAGATGCAGCGGCATTTTGGGTTGTCGAAGCAGGCAAAGGGCCAGGTTTGCTGGCGCGTGCTGCAGGAGGACTTCAGCGGCGAGTGTGACTTCTGTCCGGTGAAAAAACTTCGCCAGGACCCGGAAGCCGTGGTTTTGTGGGAGGAGCACAACACCGTCACAGGCCGCTATTATCGAAACACCGACAAGCTGATTGACTGGACCCATGGCAGGCGTGTGCATCTGCAGCACTCCGTGGACATCACGGACATCAAAGAGGCTGAGGATAAGCTGATTCGGCTGTCGGGCACCATTGAGTCCGCGCCGCAGTACATTTCGCTGATCAACGACCGGGGCGAATGCGATTATTTCAACCCCGCTGCCGAGCGCATCACCGGTTACACCGTGGATGAGCTGATGGCGGGCGGGTTTGGGTTGCTGTATGACGAATCGGACATGAACGCGATCTATGGTGAGATCGTGCCCCAGATCAACGCGCAGGGGCGGTATGTTTTCGAGCTGTTTATGCGACGAAAGGACGGCCAGTACAGGCTGATGCAGTTCTTTGGTTTCAAACTGGATGGCAAAAATGGCGGCATGGGCGCCATCGCGGTGGACATCACCGAAACGCGCCAGCTGGAAAAGGATCTGACGGAGGCAAAGGAGATCGCCGAGCAAACCAGTCAGGCCAAGTCTGAGTTTCTCAGCCGCATGAGCCACGAAATGCGCACACCCATGAACGCCATCATCGGTATGACCAACATAGGTAAGATGTCGCAAAGCTGGGAGCGGCGCGAGTACTGTCTAAACAAAATCGAAGGCGCGTCCAAGCACTTGTTGGGCGTCATCAACGATATCCTGGACATGTCCAAGATCGAGGCCAACAAGTTCGAGTTGAGTTTCATCGATTTCAACTTCGAAAAAGTGCTGGAATCGGTCGTCAACGTGATCATTTTCCGCACCGAGGAAAAGCACCAAGTGCTGGCGCTCAGCGTGGATGACGGTATCCCGCCCGCGCTGTTCGGTGACGAACAAAGACTTGCTCAAGTGCTCACAAACTTGCTGACCAACGCGTCCAAGTTCACGCCCGAGGGTGGACAAATCACGCTCCATGCGGGCGTAAAGCAGCAAGACGAACAGCGGATTGTGTTGCACTTGGACGTTTCGGACACGGGCATTGGCATCTCGGACGAGCAACAATCGCGGCTTTTCCGTTCATTTGAGCAGGCAGACGGCGGCATCAGCCGCAAGTTCGGAGGCACCGGTCTGGGCCTTGCGATCAGCAAGCGCATCGTGGAGTTGATGGGCGGCCAAATCTGGGTCCGGAGCGCGCCGGGGCAGGGAAGCACGTTCTCGTTCACCGCTGTTTTTGGTCCGTCAAGCGCAAAGCTCGCCGACAGCGCCGACCAGCTCAACCACAGCGGACTGCGCATCCTGGCCGTGGACGACAGCGATGACGCGCTGGAGTACTGCCGCCACGTCATGAGCCAGTTGGGTGAGGTGTGCGATGTGGCCGCCTCCGGCGATGAAGCGCTGCGGTTGATTGAGGCCGCGGAGCCGCCTTACGACTTGATTTTTGTTGACTACCAGATGCCCGGCATGGACGGGATTGAGCTGACGCGGGAGATCCGCAGAATGCAGGCGCTGCATCCGGTCATCATCATGGTTTCCGTGACCGAATGGAGCGAAATTTCAGAAGGCGCGCTGACGGCAGGCGTTTCGAGCTTCATCCCCAAACCGCTGTTTCCGTCGCAAGTGGCGCAGTGCATCAACAATATGTTTGCGGTGGGCATGAGCCAGGGTGAGCAGCGCGGTCTCGATGAGGATCCGAAACGGTTTGCGGGGCTTTCCGTGTTGCTGGTGGAGGATGTGGAGATCAATCGCGAGATCGTGACCAGCATGCTGTCTTACACGGAGATCGCCTTTGACGAGGCGGAAAACGGTGAGCAGGCCGTCTGGAAGTTCGAGCGGGACCCCGAAAAGTACGATATGATTTTGATGGACATTCAAATGCCGGTCATGGACGGACTGGAGGCCACGCGCCGCATACGCGCGTTGCCCATGCCCTGGGCCAAGCGCGTACCCATTGTGGCGATGACCGCCAACGCGTTCCGCGAGGACGTGGAGCGCTGCCTGGACGCAGGCATGGACGCCCATGTGGCCAAGCCGCTGGACATGCCGCAACTGATGGCGGAGCTGAACAAGCGGCTCGTCAAGGTCACGAACAAGGCGGAATCCGTGCAATAGGGGTTGCGCGGGGAGCGCCAATGATGGTAGAATCATCGCGGAGCCACTGTGTTATCCTGCGCGGAACGAAGGATCCCTTTTGTGCGGGATGTAGCCCGCGAGCGGGGGAGGTCCTTCGCTGCGCTCAGGATGACGCGGATGGTGGCGGATGGCCTTTCTGCCCGCGAGTCACCTGTCGATCACATCAGAGGAGGTTTGCACCATGAAAAACACCATGAACTTCGCCATCTCTATTCCATCATCGAAAGGAAGGACTCTGATTGAACGCAAACCTCAAGCGGTTTATTTCATACTATAAGCCCTACAGGGGCTTGTTCGCCCTGGACATGGCGTGCGCGCTGGCATCCGCCGCGATCGCGCTGATCATCCCCATCGGCGTACGCCGGATTACCGGCGAGCTGCTTGCGTCCACATTGCCGACCGCGCTGCGAGACATCCTGGTCACAGGTGCTTGGCTGGCTGTCCTGGGCGTCATCGGCTGGCTTTGTTTCTATGTTGTGGATTATCTGGGCCACTACATGGGCGCGAAGATTGAGCGCGACCTGCGCAAAGCGCTGTTCGGCCACCTGGAGCGGCTCTGCTTTTCTTTTTACGACGACCACAAGACGGGCCAGCTCATGAGCCGCTTGACCAACGATACCGTTTCGCTGGCCGAGTTCTATCATCACGGACCGGAGGACTATGTGATCTCCTGCGTGAAGTTCGTCGGCGCGTTTGTCGTGCTGGCAGGCATCAACTGGCAGCTCACACTGTGCCTGGTGGGCTTTGTCACGGTCATGACCCTGATCACCGTTTTGGGCAGCCGGATCATGCGCCGCATTTTGAAGCTCAACAAGCAGCATATCGCCGACATCAACGCACAAGTGGAGGACAGTCTGGCGGGCATCCGCGTGGTGCAGTCGTTTGCGGGCGAGGCCGCCGAGCAGAAGAAGTTCGACGCGGAAAACGAGAAGTTTCTCGAAAGCCGCCGCCAGTGGTACCGAATCGAGGCGGTGGTGTATGGCGCCGTGGAGGCGCTGGCGCAATTGATGACCATCGGCGTGGCTGTGTATGGCGCGGTACTGATCTATCAAGGCCAGATGACACTGCCGGACCTGGTCGGTTTTTTGCTCTACTGTGGCTATCTGTCCCAACCCATCCTGAAGCTGATGTGGATGACCGAGCAGTTCCAGGACGGTCTGACCAGCTTTGAGCGGCTGATGGAGCTGCTTGACATGAAGCCGGACATCACCGACAAGAAGGGTGCAAAGGCGCTCTCTCGCGTACAGGGTGATGTCGCGTTTCACGGCGTCTCGTTTCGATACAAGGACAAGCAGGCCCACGTGCTCAAGGGGATCAATTTCGCTGTCGCCGCCGGCGGCTATGTGGCGCTGGTGGGGTCCAGCGGCGTCGGAAAGACCACGCTGTGTTCGCTGGTGCCAAGGTTTTATGACGTGACCGAGGGCAAGGTGACGCTGGACGGTCAGGACGTGCGAGACATCACGCTGGACTCGCTCAGGCGGCACATCGGCGTCGTGCACCAGGATGTGTACCTATTCGCGGGGACCATCAAGGAAAACATCCGATATGGCAAGGAGGATGCCACAGACGATGAAGTGATCGACGCCGCCATGAAGGCCAACGCGCACCAGTTCATCATGGGTCTTCCGGACGGCTATGACACCGACATCGGCCAGCGCGGCATCAAACTCTCCGGCGGCCAGCGCCAGCGGTTGTCAATTGCGCGCGTGTTCTTAAAGGATCCCAAGGTGCTGATTTTTGATGAGGCCACCAGCGCGCTGGACAGCGAATCGGAGCAGGCAGTCAAGCAAACGCTGGAGACGCTGAGCCGCGATCGGACAACGCTGGTGATCGCGCACAGGTTGTCTACGGTGAAAGGCGCGGACCGGATCCTGGTCCTGACCGAAAACGGTATCGAGCAACAGGGCACCCACGAAGCGCTGATTCAACAGGATGGCGCCTATCGCAATTTGTATTGGGAGACAGTTTAGCGCGTTGATTAACGCATCCGCCGTCCCGACCGGCACGAGCGCAGCGAAGGATCCTCCTAAGAGTGGGGGCGATTCTTCGCTGCGCTCAGGATGACAGTGCGTGGACACCGCGAGGGCGGACGCCACAGGGATGATTATGACAACTTTACAACACTTCGCGCCAAATGCGCGACTGAGGGCGCAAAGCGTGTTATACTAAAGGAAAGACAGACTGTACAATCGAGCCCATTCGAAAGGATGTCCGCCAATGGATTACCGGATACTGGTCGATAGCTGCGTCGACCATCAAACGCCAGCAGCCACGAGCGTTACGCGCATTCCGTTTACCGTCGATATCGATGGTCACGCCTACGTGGACAACGCCGACCAGGTCACTTCACAACTGAACAAGATCGGCTTTTTGGCCAAGTCGATCCGCACATCCTGCCCCGCTCCGGGTGACTTTTTAGGCGCGCTGGAGGGTGCGACCAAGGCGTTCATCGTCACCATCTCCTCCCAGCTCAGCGGCGCCCACGCCGCCGCCATCGCAGCCCGAGACCAGCTCATGGAGAAGCTCAAGGGTGCGTGCGACATACATGTTTTTGACAGCGAATCCGCCAGCGCGGGGGAGACGCTGGTGCTGATGAAGCTGCAGCAGCTCGTCGCGGAAAACCTGTCCGTGCAGAGCATCACAGAGCAGGTGAACAAATACATCGAAAGTCTGCGCACCCTGTTTGTGCTGAACTCGCTGGACACCCTGGTCGCCAACGGACGCGTCAAGCCGATTGAGGGGTTTGCGCTCAAGGCGCTGAAAATTTGCCCCATCATGGGCGAGGACGGCCGCGGCAAGATTGAGCTGAAAGCGTTGGTGCGCGGCAAGGCCAAAGCGTTTGCCCGCCTGATTGACATGATCGGCGACACCAAGCACGACCTGCGCGACCGCGTACTGGGCATTTCCCATGTGAACGCGCTGGACGTGGCGCTGGATTTAAAGGCGCGGATCGAGGCGAAGTACACATTCAAGGATGTGGTGATCTTCGAGGCCAGCGGGCTGTCAAGCGTCTACGCCAGCGACGGCGGGATTGTGATTGCATACTGACCATGGGTGGGCGGCGTGTTCGCCATCTGTCTCACATGAGGTTACTCAGCGCAAAGCGAAGGATCTTCCTGCCGATGTCGAGGAAGATCCTTCGCTTTGCTCAGGAGGACCTGGCCGGGATGCGGGATGCGCGCACCTTTCTGGGTGTGCCCCTGATCGCCTACTGCGCCAACACCCCGTCGTCCTCCACCATGATCCGCAGGATTTGCAGCTCCTCCCCTGTGATGACGTCCTTATACACCAGGTACTGGTTCCCGCCCTCCATGTGGGCTGTGATCTCCCAGCATTGCGCTTCGCCGCCGGAATCCAGCGGGATGACGCAGCGGCGGATGCGGTCGGGGGTCAGCACCGCGCCCAGGCTGTCCAGCGCCATGACGCTGGTAAACTGGGGCTCTGCGAGGTAGCGCTTGCGGTGGTTTTTCAGGTAGCTTGACGCATCCAGGCCCACAACCATGCCGCTCTGCATGGAGACCTGCACTTTGATCAGATCGGGATACAGCAGTACGCTGTCCTGGGACGCTGCGAAGTTGACCGTCAGCAGACCGCCCAATTGACGCCAGTAGCTGACTTCCAGCTCGCTATAGCTCCTCGATCCCAGGAACTGCAGCGCGCGGTCGATGCACTCGCCCTGGGTCAAGCTCGCGTTTTCTACGCCTTGCTCCGGCAGGATGTACAGCACGTGGCCGCCGCGCTGGGTTACGCCGCAGGTCAGCAGTCCGTCGGTGGTGTCCAGTTCGAACTCAAAACACTTGTCCATGATGGTCGATTCGCCCGTGAAGCTGGCCTTTTTCACCCGGTCAGCGCCCACGAAGTCGATCAGCATCTGTTGCGCGGTGGCTTGATCCACAGGGTCGCCCGAGAGCGCCGCGCTGGTCCGGTCGGCGTCGCTGAACGGCCCGTCGTACAGCAGCACCGGATAGTCCACCATGGGCTCGGTCTGAGTGGATATGTCCTTCGCCGCGACCTGCAGGTTGTCGGGCACGTCAAAACCCAGCTCGCCGCGCTCATATTGCCCGAGGATGTCAAACAGGCCCAGATTCAGTTCCACGCAGGCGTCGTGCATGCTGATCAACTGCTGGATGTCCTTCTCGCCCAGCTTGCCACCGTCCGCGATTTGCTTGCCCAGCGCCTTTCCGTAATCGCCCATCTGGTTGACAAACTTCATGGCGCCGGTCAGCAACTCCGGGCTCAGCGGCACCCCTGCCAGGTTGGATTGCGCGCCTTCGGACTGTTGCGTGATGGTGGCGAGCAATTGTTCCTCATGACCGTTGCCGGAGGACGAGACCAGCAGCTTTTCCAGGTTGAGCTGGATGCCGTTCATCAGCGCCACGGCCTCGTACAGCGACTTCTCATAGGCCGCGTTGACCTGGTTTGTGAGCGCCTTTACGCGATGGTTTTGAAACGTGCCCAGCAGCAGCAAGGCGGCCACCAGGACGATCATTGCCGTGAGCAGTGCGCCCTTGCGCTTCTTTGCGTTGACCACAAAAGGCGGCCTCCTTTACAGACAAAAATGATGGTTGCCGATGACGGTCTTTGTCGTGCGGGTACGGATCCACTTGTCGTTGGTGGCCTTCGGGTTGTAAAAGTATAGGCATCCGCCGGTGGGGTCCCAGCCGTTCATGGCATCGCGGGCGGCGCGGATAGATTCGTCATCTGGGGCCATGTTGATCTGGCCGTCATCGACACAGCTGAATGCGTTCTTTTGGTAGATCACGCCGGAGATCGTGTTGGGGAACTGGGAACTCTTGACCCGGTTCAGCACCACCGCCGCTACGGCCACCTTGCCCTTGTAAGGTTCGCCCCGCGCCTCCGCGTGGACCAAGCGCGCAAGCAGCCGGTGGTCACTGGATGTGATTGACGCGGACGCCGCGGTGGCTTTGGTGGTCTGCGATCCGCCTGACAGCGTCACACCGAGCTTTGCTGCGGTGGCAGGCCCGACCTTTCCGTCCACTGCGAGTCCGTTTCGCCGCTGGAACAGCTTGACAGCGTCGCGGGTCTTGGCGCCGTATTTGCCGTCGGCTGTGCCCGACATGTAATCGTATTGGATCAGCCGCTTCTGCACCTTGGTCACATCCGCGCCGCTGGACCCCACTTCGAGCGTCGTCGCGGCAAGCGCGTGTACGCTGAGCAACAGCGCAATGACCAAACCGATTGCGATCAGCTTATGCATGATTTTCATTGGTCAGCGCCTCCCGATAGCCATCTGAGGATGCTGGAATAGAACTTGACCGGCCTGCCCGAGCGCAGCGCGGAGGCCTGGGCAGCGTCCGTGGCGCACAGATCAGGATAGAGCACACACCACCAATTGCGGCCCTGGCCTGGGCCGAGCGTCACGCGCAGCGCACGGTAATTGCCCGGCGGCACACAGACCTGGCCGTAGATGCGCACGGGGAAGTGGGTAATGATGGCGCGGGCAACCGCGGTCCTGTCCACGGTCCGTGCGGCTTGGGTCAGTTCCGCTTCATGGCGGGCAAGCAGCTCAAACGCGGCCTCTGGGGAATCCGCTTCCGCTACCAATGGAATGGCCACAGCGCGTACCGCGTCGCGCACGCGCAGCTTTGTTGCCTGGTCGATGGGATCGTTGCTCGCGGCCACAATCTGAAGCCGCACCAGCGCCTGTTCCGCAAAATGCCGACGCACATCCGCCCTTGCGGGCACATGGACAAACAACACCAGTGCGAGCAGCGCACAAAAAAACCGAACCTTCACGCGTCATATCCTCCTCGTTCGAGAGCATGTACGCTGTTAGATTCGGCCAATTCAGCCTGATTTATACAAGGATGCCTGGCAAAAGTCACATGAAGTGATGGGCGCCTATTCCATTGTCCAGGCCCTGATCGCACCCCGGATCCTGCTTGCAACGCTGTCCGCCTCCGTTGCCGAGTCGAACAGCCCAAAAACCGCAGACCCACTGCCCGACATGGCCGCAAACTTTGCGCCGTGCTCCGCCAACGTCCGCATTGCGCCCTCGATCTCCGGCAGCGACTGAACGGCGACCGCGGTCAGCATGTTCCGTGACGCCCGGTTGAGCAGCGCAAAATCTTGCGTTTGCAGGGCCACCAGGGTCGCCTCGATGTCTGCCGGGCGCGCATGCGCTTTTTCCTGATCCCACAGCCGAAACATGGCGGGCGTGGACAGTCCGCCGCCGGGATGCAGGATTACCAAATCGTACCGCTGTCCGATCTCCACCCTTTCCAGTGCCTCGCCGACGCCCCGCGCCCTCGCCGCGCCACTCGCCAGGCAGAAGGGCACATCTGCGCCCAAGCCGAGGCCGATTTGGGCCAGGGTTTCGCCGGACAACCCCAATGCCCACAGCTCATTGAGCGCCTGCAGCGTCGCTGCCGCGTCCGCGCTGCCGCCGCCCAAGCCCGCCCGCTCGGGGATGCACTTTGTCAGCCCGATCTCCGCGCCAAAGGCGACGCCCGCGTGGGCGCACAGCGCCCGGGCAGCGCGCATCACCAAATTGTCCTCGCCGCCATCAAACCGCAGTTCGTCAGATGAGGCAACCGTCAACGTATCGCAAAGAGAAATTCTTTGCATCAGCATGTCCATTTCGTGATAGCCGTCCGGGCGCGTTCCCAGGATGTTCAGCGCCCAGTTGATCTTGGCGTACGCACAGATTCGCTTCACAGCCGGCGCTCCAATTTGACGCACTTGCCGATGACCACGATCTCACGCCTGTCCACGCGCTCGCCCGCGTATTCCCGGTCAAAGGATTGCATCAGCACTTTGTTTCCGTCCTGCTTGACCAGCTTTCGCGCGATTCTGCTGCCCCTGTACTGCACCAGCATGATGTCATCGTCGATGACGCCTGTCTCCGGTACCACCAACAGCAAGTCGCCCGCATGGACGCGGTAGCCGCGCAAACTGTCGTCGGGACAGCGATAATACATCACTTTGTCCGGCTGGCCGCCCTCGATCTTTCCTGAGACGATCGGCACCGGCACATGGTCGATCACCATGCCGTCCTCACCCATCACCGGAACTCGCTTGACGATGCCCGACAGCGCATCCAGCCACGCGTCTGAGGCCACGGCCTCCTGCTCTGTGGCGGTGGTGTAGGCCATGGACGCTGCGGGCTCTTCGGGCTTCTGTTCGGCCGGAATGGGCATGATGTAGGGGCGCGGCTTGGGCCTGAGCTGAACTGCAGGCTCGGCCGCCACCTCCAGCTCGGTGGAAACAGGGTTTTTCACGCCGAGCAGCTTCAGGATGCGCTGCGCTTGCTCGTCGGATACGATGCGCGTCCCCATCTCGATCTCTTTGATGAACGATTCGGAAAACCCGGATTTCTTGCCCAGCGCCTTTTCGGTCAATTTGGATGCGAGGCGCGCTTGTTTGATCGTATCGCCTAGGCGGCTCATGGTTTGTGACCTCCTGGATGCATTCAATATCCACGCCATTATATCATGCGAATTGGGGCTTGACAATCCCGCTTCCACTCCCTATAATAGCTGCAATGGCATTGATGGAAAGAGTAGCGGATGCGGTTTCGCCCAGCAGAGAGCCGGACAAGGTGCGAGTCGGCGACGAACACCCTCCGTGAACATGGTTCCTGAGCTTCCAAAGTGAATCCGCGCATGCGGGTTGAGCTTTGGACGGGTTGTCCCGTTACAGGCGCGGCCAATGGTGGTTGGCCATGAGTCCCGGCTCACGACCGGGAGAAGCAGGGTGGTACCGCGTTCATATGGACGCCCCTCGCAAGACGGCTTGCGGGCGGCGTTTTTTCGTTCCCCGCACACAGAAAGGGAGGAGACAGCCCCATGAGCAAAGGCACATTCTACATCACGACCCCGATCTACTACCCCTCAAACAAGCTGCACTTGGGCAACGGCTACTGCACCGTAGCCGCAGACACGATGGCCCGGTTCAAAAAGCAGACCGGCTACGACACCTATTTTCTGACCGGCACCGACGAGCATGGGCAGAAGATCGAGACCAGGGCCAAGGAGGCGGGCAAACAGCCCATCGAATTCGTGGATGAGATCGTGGCTGGCATCAAGGACCTGTGGACGATCATGGACATCGAGTACGACGACTTCATCCGCACCACAGAACCGCGCCACGAAAAGGTGGTGCAGAAGATCTTCAAGCAGTTTTACGACCAGGGCGACATCTACAAGAGCGAGTATGAAGGGCTGTATTGTACGCCTTGCGAGTCGTTCTGGACCCAGAGCCAGCTGAAGGACGGCAACTGTCCCGATTGCGGACGGCCTGTGCAGCCCGCCAAAGAGGAGAGCTACTTCTTCCGGATGAGCAAGTACCAGGACTGGCTGATCGAATACATCGAGACCCATCCCGACTTCATCCAGCCGCCGAGCCGCGCAAACGAAATGCTGCAAAACTTTCTGCGCCCGGGGCTCCAGGACCTGTGTGTCAGCCGTACATCGTTCAAGTGGGGCGTACCGGTGGACTTTGACCCCGGCCATGTTGTGTACGTGTGGATCGATGCGCTGAGCAACTACATCACGGCGCTGGGCTACGGCTCTGACAATGATTCGCTGTACCAAAAATACTGGCCCGCCGACATTCACCTGGTTGGCAAGGAGATCGTGCGGTTCCACACGATCTACTGGCCGATCATGCTGCACGCGCTGGGCCTGCCGCTGCCCAAGCAGGTGTTCGGCCACGGCTGGCTGGTGGGCGTAGACGGCGACAAGATGGGCAAGTCAAAGGGCAACGGCGTGGACCCGGTGGTGCTGTGCGGCCGTTACGGCTCAGACGCCATCCGCTATTTCCTCATGAGGGAGATGCCGTTCGGCGCGGACGGCAGGTTCTCGACCGAGTCCATGTTCACCCGCATGAACAGCGACCTGGCAAACGACCTGGGTAACCTGGTCAGCCGCACCGTGGCCATGATCGAAAAGTACTTCGGCGGCGTCGTGCCGGAACCCGGTGCGCCCACGGCGCTGGAGGATGCGCTTCGCGCCCGATTCGAAGGACTTGGCGCACTGGTGGAAACGCACATGAACGAGCTGCAATTCTCACTGGCGCTGGGTGAGATCTGGAAACTGGTTTCGGACTGCAACCGGTACATCGACCAGACCCAGCCCTGGATTCTGGGCAAGAGCGAAGAAGGAAAGCCCAGGCTCCAGACCGTCATGTACTACCTGGCCGAGTGTGTGCGCGCCATCGCGGTGTGCATCGCCCCCACCATGCCCAGGACGCCCGAGCGCATCTTCGCCCAACTGGGCATTGAGGATGCGGCAAAAAAAACGTGGGATTCCATCGCGAAGTTCGGCGGACTCGTGCCGGGCACGACGGTGAAAAAGGGAGAGGCCCTGTTCCCGCGCATCGATATTCCGAAGGAACTGGAGGCGCTGGAAGGCGGTGCGGCCACACCCAGCGCCGAACGCAAGCCGGAGCCGGAACAAGCGGCGAAGCCCGCGCCCGTTCCCGGAGTCATCCTGACCGCGGGCGAAGGCACTGCAGCTGACTACATCACGATCGACGACTTTGCCAAGGTGCGGTTGCTGACCGCCAAAGTCGTGGCCTGCGAGCGCGTGGAAAAGTCCGATAAGCTGCTCAAGGAGACCCTGGATGTGGGCGGAGAGACCCGCACCGTGCTCAGTGGCATCGCGCAGTGGTATGCGCCGGAGGACATCGTGGGCAAGACGGTTGTGCTGGTCGCCAATTTGGCTCCGCGCAAGATGCGCGGCGTCATGAGCGAAGGCATGCTGCTGTGCGCCTCGGACGACGAAGGCAATCTGAAACTGCTGACCGTAGACGGCGAAATCAAGCCGGGTTCGGAGATCGGATAAAATGAGCGATTTGAGACTGTTCGACACACACTGTCATCTGACCGATGAGCGGTTCGAGGCGGATCAGGCTGAGACCATCCAGCGCATGCTGGATGCGGGTGTGAAGCTGGCTCTGGTGGTAGGCGACGGCGCCACGGATCCGCTGCCCGCCATCAGGCTGGCCCAGGAACACGATTTTCTGTACGCCGCGTGCGGGGTCCATCCACACGACGCCAGCAGGTGGACTCCGGACCGGGCAGAAAGACTGAAAGGCTGGCTCGCTCAGCACCGCGTGGTCGCGCTGGGCGAAATTGGGCTGGATTATCACTATGACCTGTCCCCCCGAGCGGAGCAGCAGGCCGCGTTCGATGCGCAGCTGCAGCTGGCCTACGAGCTGAACCTGCCTGCCATTCTGCATATCCGGGAGGCTCACGGCGAGGCGACGGAGATGCTGATCAAAAGATACGAACAACACACCTTGCCGCGCGGCGTCATGCATTGCTACACCGGCAGCTGGGAAAGCGCAAAGGCGTATCTGAAGATGGGCTTCTCGATCTCCCTCAGCGGCACGGTGACGTTCAAAAACGCGCCGAAGCTGGTGGAGGTGGCGGAAAACTGCCCGCTGGACAGGCTGATGATCGAAACGGATTGTCCGTACAGGGCGCCTGTGCCAATGCGCGGGAAGCGGAATGAACCCGCCTTCGTGCGCTACACGGCGGAGAAGGTCGCCGAGATTCGGGGCATACCGCTTGAGGCGTTGGCCCGGGCAACGACCGTGAATGGGATGAAGTTGTTCGGGATCGCCTGATACCCGATGGGCGCAGCGCTGCCTTGCATCACACAGCACCATCGATTTGTCGCCGCGAGAGACCGCGCTCAGGCTGGCTGCCGTCGATTACGGCACCAAATCCAGCATCTGCTCCATGCTCGTCGCGTTGAGGTATGTCTGCGGCACCTCGCCCACGATGATCGACTCCGCCACGGGTACGCTGGCCTCCACCTGCACGGTATCCGCGCCCGTGGGGATGACGATCCGTACCTGCGTGTTGGTCATCAGCGAGATCTGGTGTCGCGTCTGATTGATGCCTGCAGACTCAAATGCGGTCGAAAACCGCGTCGCCACCGAGCCCACCGGCACGACACTCACGCGAATCCGGGGACCTGATCCCGAGAACAGCCCGATGCCCAGCGCCGAGCCCAGCGGCAGTTCCACGCCTTCGTTGCCCAGGGCCTGCAGGTTGCGCTGCACCTGCAGCGCGGCGCGGCTGGCGATGTCGTTCATCAGCAAAGTATTGGCCTGGATCATGGTGACCCGGCCCTGCTTATCCTGCGTCACCTGAACCAGGTCCTTGTACCCGATGCCCGACTGCATCACCTCGCGAACGGCCTTGTTGATGGCCTCCACCGCGAGCTGCCGCCCGCGCGCCTCGGCCATGGAGATCATGATCGGATTCAGGTTTGCCACGCCGTAAAAGAACAAGCCCATCCCCAGGATGACAATCGCGCAAAGCACGATTGCCATCTTCTTTGCCCAACCCAAGTTCCGAAACTGTGCAACCATTCGCGCACCCTCTCCGTCTAAATTTACAACAGTCCGTTCCCATAAGCGGACCGTTGCCTTCGCAGGATACACCGCGTCCATTTCGCCATCACGATTCATCGTATTCGATGGAGCCCGGATTTAATCTAAAATCCGCGCGACAGAGGCTGAAATGGGCGTCGATGTATGTTATAATGAAACTCCACAATTTCGTGTACATTTCGCCGCGAGACCGGCAACGCCCCGACATACGGAGGACAAATCTATGGGTATTTTTCGAACGCGCACCTCGGACAGCAACTTTTTGCTGTCTGTGATGATGACCACGGCCAAGCTGCTGTTCTTTGTGATCCTGCTGTTGGGCATCACAGGCACAGGCGTGGTCGTTGGCATCGCCAAGGCATGGGTAGAGACGGCGCCGCCGCTGGACCTGACGGCGTTTGACAAGTCCGCCAAGACCAGCTACATCTACGATGGACAGGGCACATTGATCACGGACTATCGCGGCAGCGAAAACCGCATCGAAGCCACCATCGACGAGATCCCGAGGAACCTCGTCAATGCAGTCGTCGCCGTGGAGGATCAGCGGTTTCTGTCCCACAACGGCGTGGACGTGCGCCGCATTTTCGGCGCGTTCGTGTCGAATCTGCTGAACTCCACTTCTCAGGGCGGATCGACCATCACCCAGCAGCTCATCAAACAGACCATGCTGACCGCTGATCAGAACTACAAGCGCAAGATGCAAGAAGCATATCTGGCGTTGGAGTTGGAAAAGAAGATCACCAAGCAAGACATCCTGATCGAGTACCTCAATGTCATCTACCTGGGCGGCAACAACTACGGCGTCAAGGTTGCAGCGAAGGACTATTTCGGCAAGGAACTCAACCAGTTGACGCTGCGCGAGAGCGCCTGCATCGCGCGCCTGATCCGCAATCCCTACCGCTACAATCCCCGGTCGGCCTACTACACCCGCAAGACCGCGCCGGACCTGAACAAAGGCGTCGACCACGTTCTGGGTCTGATGTACGAGCAGGGCCTGATCACGGACGCGGAATACCAGGCGGCGCTGGCGGATGAGCTGGTCGTCATGGAGGAGAGCCAGTACAAGCAACAGATGTACGATGACGCGTATTATGTGGAGTATGCGGTCTATGACGTGGTCACCAAGATGCTGCACAAAGAGGGCCTGGCGGACAACTCCGCGAACCGCAGCGCCATGCAGCAGAAACTGATGACCGGAGGTTACAGAATTTTCACTTCCCTGGACAAAGAGATGCAGCGCGGCATCCAGTCCGTGATCACCAATTGGGGCAACTATCCCGCCACGCGCAACAGCGCGGACAAGACCTACAAGGCCAGCCTTGGCAACGGCGAATACCTGTCCGTGCGACAACCCCAGGCGGCTGTCGCCATTGTGGATTGGCGGACAGGAGAGCTGAAAGCCATTGTTGGCGGACGCAGTGAGCCCACCGCCAGGTTGCAGCTCAACCGGGCAAACCCGCCCATTACGTCCGGCGGCATGCCCGTGGGTTCCACCATCAAGCCGCTTTCCGTGTATGGTCCCGCGTTTGACCTTGGGTATTCGCCCGGTACGCCCGTCATCAACGCACCAATCCGCATCGAGGGTTGGGACGACGGCGGCGGCAAGGGCTACCCGAACAACTTTGGCGGCAGCGACAGCAGCTTCACGGGCGTGGAGAGCATGCGCAAGGCCATCAATAAATCCCACAACACCGCCTGTGCACAGGCATTGGTCAACTATGTGGGCGTCGAGAATTCCGTCATGTACCTGAGAAATCTGGGCATCAGACCCGAGCACATCTCCGCCACGCCGGCCGGACTGGCGCTGGGCCTTTCGAGCGTCAGCGTGATCGAGCTTTCGGGCGCGTTTGGGGCCATCGCCAACACCGGCCTGTATTTGGAACCGTATGCGTTTACGAAGGTTGTGGACAGCGGCGGCAATTTGTACATGGACCAGCAGATGGTTCAGATCCGTCGCCAGGTGTTCAAGCCCTCGACCGCATGGATGCTGGTCAGCGTGCTGCGCGGTTGCGTGAAAAAGAGTGACGGCACAGGCGACCGGGCCAACTTTGGCGGGTTTGATGTAGCGGGCAAGACGGGCACCAACTCCGACTCATGCGGCGTCACATTCGGCGGCATGACCGGCTATCTGGCAGGCGCGGTCTGGATCGGCCATGACAACTACAAGCCCCTGATCTCGTCCGCCACCGGCGGCAACTATGCGGCGCCGCTGTGGGCAGCGGTGATGAGCAAGGCGCACAACCAGCTGGGCTACACCAAGAACCGCAGGATCACCACCGCGTCTGCCGAGGAAATGGGTCTGGTGGCGGCCAGCGCGTGCGCGGTCAGCGGCATGAAGCCGACCGCAGCCTGCGGCCGGGATGTGAACGGCTACGGCACCACGCGTGACTACTACCTCAAGGGCACCGAGCCCAGCCAGCCGTGCAACATGCACAGGACCATTCGGCTGTGCTCCGTTTCCAAAAAAGCGCCGGGTCAGTATTGCAAGCACACCTCGACGTATGGCACGATCTATCTGCCGGAAGGGCATCCGCTCCGGTTTGCGGACATCAAGACCGTGCGCGAGTGGTTCAAGGGCGCGTCTACCGACAAGGGCGCGGCGGAGGTTGGCGTTTGCAAGACCTGTAAGTCCAGCACAGGAAAAGTCGCGACCACGACCACAGCCGAGCAGAAGCTCGCTGAGACCATTGCAAAGGCACAGGTCCAGATCGACCGTGCCAACGAGCTCATCAATGACAACCAACTGGACGATTCCGCCATGAAGCAGATGGTCAAGATCCGCGATTACGTCCAGAAGGCCATCGACGAGCAGAGCCAGACCGCCATGAACAAGTATGGCAAACAGCTGATGCAATTGGTGAACAAGTACGTGGGATAAGGAAATACCACTGGTGAATCAACACGCGCCACGATGTCATCCTGAGCGAGCGCAGCGAGTTGAAGGATCTCCCCCCCGGGCGGCGACGGTTCCGAATCGGGGCGTCCGCTGCAGCGGGGGGGGTACATCCACGCGCGGCGCGCGCACCGGGAGTCACGAGCGGCGCGC
>JAVBTW010000087.1:0-5453 GCA_031555975.1 Eubacteriales bacterium | reverse complement strand
AGCAGGTAGTGTGAGATCTGATAGGTCATCGCCACGCGCAGCGTCTCAAAGTCCTCAAGGCACGAGATGATCAGCACCCGCGTCTTGAGTCCGCGCGCGCGAAGCCGCCGGATCAGTTCCAGCCCGTCCAGACCCGGCAGTCGCAGGTCCGTCACCAGAATATCCGGCTGGCGCTGGAGGATGAACTCGTAGGCCAGCAGCCCGTCCGCAACATCGCCGATCACGGACACGGGCAAACTGCCCGACTCAATCGAAAGCCGAATGCCCATCCGCACCAGCAACTCGTCCTCGACGATCAGCGCGGTATACATCAGAATCTCCTCCCGCCAGATTTTCGTGTGTGCGCTCATCCATTGTAGCACAACTTCGACACCTCGAACAACCCCGCTTTCCTTGCAGTGGCGCAGACGAATGATACCGACTTCGCGCCTCCCCCAGCTGTCATCCTGAGCGCAGCGAAGAACCTCCCGACGCGCCACCAAAACCGCGATAGCCATATTCTGTAAGATGGTGTATACTGTACACAACGCACCCATGACGAGGAAAGAACGGAGGCCGACACCATGTTGAATGCAGCATTTATCACGCCCAAGACCCCCATCACCTGTCCCGTGTTGTTTCGCGATTTCGATGTGAGCGATACCGCGGGCGCGACGCTCGAGATCACTGGGCTGGGCCTGTATCGGGCGAAGATCAACGGCCAGCGCGTGGGGGCCGATTATCTGTCGCCCGGATGCAATGACTATTTTGCCTATTTGCGCTATCAGACATACGATGTGTCGCAGTTGCTCAAGCCGGGCAAAAACCGGATCGAGGTCGCGCTGGGCGACGGTTGGTACAAGGGCCGGTTCGGGCTGAACAGCGGCGGCGGCATCTTTGGCGACCGCTACCTGCTGTCAGCGAAGCTGACGTTGGCGGATGCGGTCATCGAAACCGACGCGTCCTGGCAGGCGCTGCGTTCGACCATCACAGAAACCTCCATTTATGACGGCGAGCACCGCGACGACACCATTTTGCCCGGTGAGCCTTTGCCCTGCGAAGCGGTCGAGGCGAACTATCCGCTCATGCCCGACTTTGCGCCCACGGTCAAAGCGAAGCTGACACTGAACCCGACCCTGATCACCTCGCCAAAGGGCGAACAGATCCTTGACTTTGGCCAGAACATGGTCGGCGTGGTGAGGATCAAAAACCGTTTGCCCAAGGGCGCAAAGCTGAAACTCAGCTTCGGCGAAGTGCTGCAGGGCGGCTGCTTTTATCGCGACAACCTGCGTTCCGCCAAGGCGGAATACAGCTATGTGTCCGGCGGCGTCGAAACGGATGTGGAGCCGCTGTTCACATTCTACGGATTCCGCTACGCGCTGGTTGAGAGACTCGGTCAGGTGGACCCGGCCGATTTCACGGGCGTGGTGCTGTATTCTGACCTGCGCCAGACCCTTTCGTGCGAGACCGACAGCCCCAAGATCAACCAGCTGATGCAAAACGCGCTCTGGGGCCAGCGCGGCAACTTCGTGGACGTGCCCACCGATTGCCCGCAGCGCGATGAGCGCCTGGGCTGGACCGCGGACACCCAGGTTTTCGTGAACACCGCCTGTTACCAGATGGACTGCAAGGACTTCTACAAGAAATTCATGCGCGACATGCGCGCGGACCAGACGCTGTATTATCAGGGCGACATTCCCATGTATTCGCCTTCGCTCAAGGGCGGCGCGGGTCCCGGTGGCGCGGTTTGGGCCGATGCGGGCACCATCGTCCCGTGGCATGTGTATCAGTTCTACGGGGACAAACAGTTGCTCGAAGAGAACTGGCCCATGATGCGCGACTATGTGCAGACGCTGATCAAGAAGGACGACGATCAGGGCGGCGCCCACATCGTGAACTTCGGGTTCACCTTCGGAGACTGGCTGGCGCTGGACGGCGTGAATGAGCAAGCGGTCAAGGGCGGCACCGACGACGGCTATATCCAGGCGGTCTACTACTGGAACAGTGTGCATCTGGTGGCGCTGGCAGCAGCGGAGCTGGGTTATGAACAAGACGCCGCGCGGTATGAAAAGCTGGCGTGCGAGATCAAACAGGCGCTCCTGGACGAGTATTTCAGTCCCAATGGCAGGCTGTGCGTGGACACCCAGACGGGCTATGTGCTGGCGCTGCATTTCGGGCTGTTCAGGGACAGGGAAAAGACGGTCGCGGACTTCCAAAACCGGCTCAAGCGCGACGCGTTCAAGCTCAAGTCCGGGTTCACCGGCACGCCGCTGATGCTGCCCGTGATGCTGGACAACGGCATGGATGACGACGCGTTCCGGCTGCTCTTTAACGAAAAGTATCCCGGCTGGCTGTATTGTGTAAACCTGGGCGCCACCACCATCTGGGAGCGCTGGAACTCGCTGCTGCCGGACGGCTCCATCTCCGGCACCGGCATGAACAGCCTCAACCACTACGCCTACGGTTCCGTCTGCGAGGCGATCTATTCCCGCATCGCGGGGCTGAGGCAGGCGCAGCCCGGCTGGCGGCGCGCCATCGTCGAGCCGCACATCAACTGGCGCATGAAGCGCATCCGGGTGAAATACGACTCGCCCGCGGGCAGGTACGAAGTCGCGTGGGCGTTGGGGGAGGACGGCAACCTGAAGCTGGATGTGGTGGTGCCCGATGGCGCGAGCGCCACGGTCATCCTGCCGGACCATCCGGAGTCCGCGAAATGCGAAGTGGGCGCAGGCAAGCACAGCTATCAATACAGGCCGGCCACCGACCATCTGCACCCGTTCTCCGCGAACTCACGCATCTTTGATGTGATGGGCAACGACAAGGCGAACGCGGCCTTCAAGGCCATCATGCCCCGAATGTACGCTGCGGAGACCGGCGAGGACAGCGCTTTTGCGTTTGAGCGGCTGGCGGACGTCAGCCATTTCCTGCCGTTCATCAGCACGGACGCACTGCCGGAACTGGATCGGGCGCTCAGGGACGTGAAAGTCTAGATTGACGCTAAACAAACGATTGACGTATGCCCGCGGCGCTGATAGAATAATAGCGAAGGTTGCCCACAACTGAGGAGGTACACAGTGAAACAGCATCACCGCACACCGGACGTCGAACAGCTCATCAAAATTTTGCGCAGGCAAGCGCCGGACCGGCCGACCCTGTTTGAGCTTTTTCTCAACGATCACCTGTACGCGCTGTTTTCGGGGCGCGCAAACCCGGGCGGGGAACACCCCCTGGAGTACCTCCGGTTTCGCGTGGAGGCATACGCGGCGGCGGGCTATGATTACACCTCGACCCACGCAAGCGCGCTCACATTTCCCACAAAGCCCCGCGCCGGCGCCAGCACCATCTCGCTGAACGACGGTTTCGTCATTACCGACGAGCGCAGCTTTGAGGCCTACAAGTGGCCAGACCCCAAGGACTTTGACAGCTCGCACCTGGAGAAGATCGGCGCTGAGCTGCCCGGTAACATGAAGCTGATGCTGATGGGTCCGAGCGGTGTGCTGGAAAACGTGATCGCGCTGACCGGATATGACAATTTGTGTTATATGCTCTATGAACAGCCCGATCTGGCCCAGGCCATCTTTGACAATGTGGGCCGCGTGCTGGTCGCCTATTATCAAGAGGCCGCGCACTACGACTCCGTGGGGTTGCTGATGTCAAACGACGACTGGGGTTTCAATACCCAGACCTTCCTGTCGCCGGAGATGATGCGCCAGTATGTGTTCCCGTGGCACAAAAAGATCGTCGAAGTGGGCCACGCGCTCGGGAAGCCCGTCGTGCTCCACTCCTGCGGCGCGCTGGGCGCGGTGATGCAAGATGTTGTGGACATGGGCTACGACGGCAAGCACTCCTATGAGGATGTCATCCAGCCCGTGGAGTCCTTTTACGAGCAATGGCAGGGGAAGATCGCCGTGCTGGGCGGCATGGACATCGACTTCCTGGTGCGCCGTTCGCCCGCGGAGATCAAGGCCCGCGCCAAGTCAATGCTCGAACGCACCCAAGCGCGAGGCGGATACGCGCTGGGCACGGGCAACAGTGTGCCTGAGTACATTCCGTTGGATCACTATCTGGCGATGACGGAAGCTGCGCTAGAAGGATAGGGGAGACCGAGCGCAACCGCAGCAGCAGAGACAGCGCTGCAAACGGTACCCCAGCGGTGTCATCCTGAGCGCAGTGAAGGACCTCCCCGCAGCAGCGACGCAACCACTCTGATGGGATGCGTCCGCTCGCGCGGGGGGTCCTTCGCTTTGCTCAGGCTGACACCATGAGGGGCATGTGGGTCGCGCCTTTAGGCAGATGCGATCCCGGCTCAATCCTCCGTCAAATACGCGCCCAGCAGCTTCATCGTCGCCAGCATGCCGTCCCAATGCGCGCGCTCCATTCCATGGCTTGCGTGGACACCCGGCCCGATCAGCGCGCCCTTGATGTCATGTCCCGCATGCCGGGCAGCGCTCACGTCTGAGGAATAAAAAGGATAAATGTCCACGGCGAACGGCACTTGCGCGCGCCTCGCCAGCTCAATCAGCTTGCTCGTCAGCGCGTAATCATAGGGGCCGCTCGTGTCTTTGGCGCAGATGGAAACGTCGTATTCCGTGCAGCTCAGATCATCGCCAATGCAGCCCATGTCCACGCTCAGCAGTTCGTCAATCCCGTCTGGAATGTGGGCCATGCCGTGCCCGACCTCTTCATATGTGGACAGCAGCATCAGAACCCGCGGCGCGGGCGTTGCCCCGGCGTCTTTCAGCGCTTTCAGCACGCCAAACATCAGCGCGACGGACAGCTTGTCGTCCAGGAACCGGGACTTGATGAATCCGGACGCCGTCACGGTGGTCTTGGGGTCGATGCAGACGTAATCGCCGGGCATGATGCCCAGCGCCAGCACGTCGTCCTTGCTGCGCACCGTTTCATCGATGCGCACCTCGAGGGTCGATTCCTTGCGCTCCAGCGTCGCTGTGTCGGGATACACGTGCGCCGCCGGGCTGGTGCACAGTATGGTGCCCGTGTAAACGCGGCCGTCGCGGGTGCGGATGCGGCAGTATTCGCCGTCGAGGGTCGGCAGAATCGGCCCGCCGACGCGCGTGATGGCCAAGGTTCCGCTGTCCTTGATGGCGCGAACCATCAGCCCGAGCGTGTCGATATGGCCGCTCACGCCAACGGTCTTATCTGTGCGGCCGGGTACTGTGATGACGCCGTTGCCCTTGTTGTCGGTCTGAAATGCGTAGCCCAACGCCTCCGCTTCGGCGCGCGCGCATTCGATGACGGACTTTGTGTAGCCGGATGGGCTGTCGATTTCGAGGAGCCGCTGGGCCATGGAAAAGGTGTATTCGCGGTCGTATTGCATTGTCGTGTGTCTCCTTATACGGTTAATTGGCGCTCCAGACGTTGCCTGTTTGCATGCTGCCGATGATGACCGGGAACCGGACCTGCGCCGCGACCTTGAGTGCGCGTCCGAGCAGGGCTTCATCGTCTGCCTGGTT
>JAVBTW010000234.1:0-2672 GCA_031555975.1 Eubacteriales bacterium | reverse complement strand
GAGGTCATGGGACGGGTACATGCGATCACGCTGGACGCCAACCATCCCGAGACAGAGAAGCGGATCCTGGCGCTTTCGCCTTTGATGTGCGAACGGCTGCCGGTCACGCTGGAAGAGGCATTTTTGTACAGTTACAAGCGGGAGGTGACGGCACAAAGAAGGTGAATCAATTGGGTCCAATGGTTTTCCGGCAATTTCGGGTTTTGCGGTGGTTCACGGTGGGCTTTCTGTTGGTGACCGGTGGGATGCTGGTTCAACATGGATTTGCCCATTCCTTGCGGGCGGATGAACTGTGGAGCGGCGTTGGGTTCTCTTACTGGCGCTGGGCGGGCGCGACACAAGTGTTTCCGTAGACGCCGGGATGTACTATCTGCCCTACATGGGCATACTGGCGCTGTTGATGGCCGTATGGCAGCAGATCGAGGCCCACAACCCAAGAGGCGCCCAGCTGATGGCCTCCCTGCCTGTGACGCGGGGACGGATGCTGCAGGCGCAGTTGGTGAGCGGACTGACCATACTGACGGCCGCCCTGGCGGTGTATGCGGTCGGCTGCTGCCTGATCGCGGCGCGCTACCGAGTGATTTTCGAAATCAGCGCGCTGGCTTCGCCGATCCCCGGCAGGCTGCTGGAACAACTCGGCTCCATCGGGCCGCTTCTCATGGCCCTCAGGTTGTACATGACGCTGGTGAGCGCGTACTTGATGATCTCCGTGCTGTTTGGGCTTTTTGGCAACGTGCTGCTGTCCTTCGGACTCTTGTTGGGGCTTGGATTTTGGTGCGTTTTTCTGTTGGATGTGGGTGGGCAGCTATCGCATCAAATTCATTCGCTGGGCTTGTTGCGCGGCGTGCGGTTCAGCGCGGCATTCAATTTGGTGGGCATCGGCACCCAGAACAGCACGTTTACCTCACCCCTCAGTCACGATTATGCAGTGTTACCGTGGCGCGGGCTGGGTTGGTTCGCGTCGATCCATCTTTCGGTCTGGGCACTGTGCCTGTTCATCCTGTGGCAGCAGCGAAGGCATCTGGCGCTAGAGCGGTTGGGCAGTTTTTTCCTGTTCGAGGGTTCGCGCTGGGTGGTAGTGGGGCTGATGACGATGTGGGTGTTGCCGCTGCCGCTGCTAAACCTCACGGTGCATGACCAACTGCGCAACACCGACCGGTTCGATCCGCAATGCCTGCTGATGCTGATACCGGTCGCGTTGGTGTTTGGATTGGGGTATTGGCTGGTGGTCAAAAGGCCCAAGCTGAGGCTCAACAAGCGCCTTGCTGCGCTGGCATTGGCGATGGTGCTTGTCTTGCCATCGTCCATGGGGAAAGCGGAAGCGATCAATCCGGAGCGCGTATCCTATGGCGCGGAAGACCATCGCATTGGCTATCGATATGACGCGGACGGCCTGCGCATGGATGAGGCGTGGGCCGAGCGGATCAACCGGCTCTGTGCCATGGTTCACAGGACTGCCGAAGAAAATTTGGCAGCCCTGCGGAAAGAGCAGCCTGGTATCGCCGCTTACAGTGGGCTCTCCTGCGTTGAGACGCCCGTGGACGGCGACTATCGTGAGTTTTTCTTCGCTGAGTCGATGCAATGGTGCTTTATGAATGAGCTGCTGAGCGCGACCGTCGACTACACGGGCATCACCAAAGCACAGATGATCGACGCGCTGCGCCAGTGTGGATTTGATAAACTGGCACTGGAATACGGCAACAGCGGCAAATCGCCGGGCATGGTGGTGCAGGACGGGCTGTGGCTGCAGTGGTTATACGGGCCAAGCTACGACCTTGGCTTGACCGACGATGAGATCGAGATGGTGACACTGTACGCGAACACGCCGCTGATCGTGAAGGCTGCGGAAGCGTTGGACCGAAAGGTGCTCGAAAACGCCAACGCCCGCCGCGCTTCCAGCTATTCGAGCGGCATCAGCGATACTGTGGTTTACCAGTTCTGCGATCCTAGTGTCTCGATGACGCAGTTGACCGGCACAGTGATCCTGAGGAATGCGAGGCCTTGGCGGATGCTCCTCAGTTTCCCGGCGGGATCGCCTGAGATGCTGCAACTGGCCCAACGCGCGGCGAAGTCGATGGTGGCCGGGAGCGCCGCCATGGGTGCGGTTGAAGCAAACGAAGCATGGAACGAGCAAGCGGGACAATGGATTGCGCGCTTTGATGAGTAATTGCCCCTAAGACTCCAGCTTCTCCCTCAGTTTTTCAAACGCCTTCTTTTCGATCCGAGACACGTAGCTGCGAGAGATGCCCAGCAGCTTTGCCACCTCATGCTGGGGATGCTGTATCCCGTCGATTAAGCCGCCTCGAAGCAGCACCACGCGACGTTCGCGTTCGGTCAGAATCTTCCCAAGCAGCGCGATGGCGCGGGCAGATTCGATGTTCACTTCCGCCTGGTCCGGCACGAAGCCCGCGTCGGTGCCGAGGATGTCCAGCAGCATGATCTCGTTGCCTTCCCGATCGGCGCCGATGGGTTCGGAAAGTGACAGGTTGGACTTGTTCTTTTTGTTGCTGCGCAGGGTCATCAGGATCTCGTTTTCGATGCAGCGCGAGGCGTACGCGGTCAGCCGGCCGGCCTCGGGGCGAAACGAGGCCACCGCCTTGATCAATCCGATGGACCCGATGGAAACCAGGTCGTCCTGCTCCACGCCGCAGGTCGCGAATTTCTTGGCGATG
>JAVBTW010000018.1:0-3271 GCA_031555975.1 Eubacteriales bacterium | reverse complement strand
CTAGGTGCGCGCGGTGCGCAGTCACAGAATGTTTAGCAGGATTCTTTAGCAGAAACGAGATTCTGCTAAGCAAATGGTTTTCAAGGGCAAAGAAAAAGCCCTAAAAACTCAATGTTTTCAAGGCTTTTTGCTGGAGCTCTTATCCAGATTCGAACTGGAGACCTCATCCTTACCAAGGATGCGCTCTACCGACTGAGCTATAAGAGCGCGTAACGAGCGCAAGGAATATGATACGCTATTTTGCGGGAAAATGCAAGGGGTTATACAATTTTTACACGGATTGCCACTTGCCCGTGGGATGATCCGATTCTTTCGTTGAAAAATGCACCCGGCTTGTGCTATACTATGATGACCTGTGCTCCCATTCACGGATTCGGAGGCGCCTTCATTGAACAAGTATTCCGGCGGGCGCGTGGCGCTCGGATGCCTATTCGCGGTATTTTGCGGCATGCTGACGCCGCTCTTATTGTCGTTCGGGACGGTGCTGCTGTGGTCCCCAATCCTGATCGTTGTCTTGTATGCATGGTCCGGCGCGATACCCGCGCTGTTGTGCGCGGTGCTGACGGTGGCGTCTCCGGGACTCATGGCACTGGAAGGCGCGGGCATCACATGGATGGTTTGCGCGACGCTGACACTGGCGTTGCCGGGGTTGATCACGGTCGTGCTGATCAGACGGCGGTTGCCGTTTCCGAAGGCTGTGCTCTGCGCGATCGGGACGCAACTGTTGATGATGGCACTGTGTGTGCTGGCGCTGTCTCTGATGCATGGACCGGATCTGGTGGGTGGATTTGTCTCATGGTTCCGCGTGATGATGGGGGATACGGGCTATGGCGCGGCATATGGCAATCTCATGGGTGAAATGCTGATGAGCATGGGTAGGTTCGGGCTGTTCGGGTTGAATACGGGCATCGACTTCACCGGGAGCACACTGACAGCCGCCCAACAGACGCAGTTGATCAACGCCTTTGCGGACCTGCTGGACCGGGTGCTGCGGCGCAACCTGGCATCGATGATCTTGTGCAGCGGGGCGCTGACGGGTTTGCTCAGCTATTCGCTGGCCGCGCGGATCTGTGCGCGGCGCGGCGATGTGCCGCGCGTACCGTACATGCACATTCACGAGTGGCGGCTGCCTCGAGATATGGTCATCGCACTTCCGGTGATTGCGCTCCTGTGTGCAATCCTGAACGCAGCCCAACTGACCGGCATGGACGCGGCCTATGTGGCCATGCTGGACCTGTGTTATCTGGCCTTTGCGATCCAGGGCGCGGGCGCGCTGGCCCGGCGGCTTCGTCAGAGTGGCACGGGTTGGGGCCGGCGCACGGGCATGGTGGTGACGATGTTCATCCTGATGCAGTGGATGTTGTCCGTGATTGGATTCTGGAGCGCGCTGTTTGGCTCAAACGGGGTCATCACGCTGTATCTGCAAAAGAAAAACCAGACGAAGGGAGATCGTTGACATATGAAAGTGATACTGCTGAAGGACATCAAGGGTACCGGCAAGAAGGACCAGATTCTCGAGGTTTCGGACGGGTTTGCCCGCAACTTTCTGCTGCCGCGCAAGGCGGCCATTGAGGCCACCGCCGAGGCGCTCAACTCCATCGAAAAGGCCAAGTCCGCCGAAAAGCATCGCGAGGATGTGAAGCGCGCCGAGGCGGAGGCCAAGGCCCGCGACCTCAAGGGCAAGGTCGTGACACTGCACGCCCGTGGCGGCGAGAGCGGAAAGCTGTACGGCGCGGTGACTTCCGACCATATCTCGGCGGCACTGAAGGAGCAGCACGGCATGGATGTGGACAAGCGCAAAATCGAGCTGGAAGAGCAGGTCAAATCTGCGGGCCAGCACACGTTCACCATCAAGTTGATGGCGGGCGTGACCGCGCGGATGATCTTGAATGTGATTGTGGACAAGTAAACACCGGGCGTTTCAGCCTCGCCGATGACCGCGTCCCATCCTGATACAAACGAGGAATTTTGTTGCCATGGAACAACGCATGCCGGGCGACCGCGTACCGCCCCATCATCTGGACGCCGAGCGCAGTGTGCTCGGCTCCATGCTGCTCTCTTCCGAAGCGGTGCTTCTGGCGCAGGAAATGCTGCGCGAGGAGGATTTTTATGACCCCGCGCACCGGGAGATCTTCGCTGCATCGCTGCACCTGGCACAGCAGTCGCGGCCTGTCGATCTGATCACGCTGGACGAGGAATTGAACCGGCGCGGTAAGCTGGCCGGCATTGGCGGCCTCGAATACCTGATCGAACTGTCAAAGTACGTGCCCTCAGCAGCCAATGTGCAGGCCTATATCCGCATCGTGGATGAAAAGTCCACATTGAGAAAGCTGATCTCCGCGTCGGGCGAGATCAGCCAGATGAGCTATGGCGGCGACATGGAAATGCCCGACATTTTGGCGCACAGCGAAAAGCTGATCTACGACATCGCCATGCGCAAGGGCGGCGAGGTGCTGCAGCCGATCCAGCCGATCCTGATCCGGACCTATGAGCTGATCGAGCGGCTGGCCCAGAACAAGGGCAAGATTGAGGGTGTGCCGACCGGGTACCGCGACTTGGATGATTTGACGACGGGCCTGCACCCGGGCGAGCTGGTGCTGATCGCGGCGCGTCCGTCCATGGGCAAGACGGCCATCGGCATGAACATGGTGGAAAACGCGTCCATCCGTGCCGGAAAAAAATCGGCGGTGTTCTCGCTGGAAATGCCGGCTGAGCAGTTGGTCATGCGCATGATGTGTACGGAGGCGCTGGTGGACATGCACAACGTGCGGCGCGGCGCGCTGTCGGACGACGAATGGATGCGGCTGTGCGAGGCGATGGGCAGCATCGGCAATGCTTCGATCCACATTGATTCCACACCGGGCATCACGGTGCCCGAGATCCGGTCCAAGGCACGAAGGCTTCAGATGGAGTCGGGCCTGGACCTGATCATGATCGACTACCTGCAGCTGATGACGGGCGCGGGCAAGTTCGGATCGCGTCAGGAGGAAGTCTCCAGCATCTCTCGCTCGCTCAAGGGCCTGGCGCAGGAGCTGGCGGTGCCGGTGATCGCGCTGTCGCAGCTGTCCCGCGCCACGACAGGCCGCGCGGACCACAGGCCGGTGCTGTCGGACATCCGCGAATCGGGCGCGATTGAGCAGGACGCGGACGTGGTCATGTTCCTGCACAGGGAGGACTACTATGACATGGAAAAGGCCGAGGCTGAGGGCAAGCGCAACATGGCTGAGGTCATCATCGCCAAGCAGAGAAACGGCTCGCTGGGCACGGTGAG
>JAVBTW010000277.1:0-2558 GCA_031555975.1 Eubacteriales bacterium | reverse complement strand
CCGCGGAGGGATCGACGGTGTCCGGATGGGAGCGAACTTGGGTGTCATCTGCCGCGTCCAGTCGCTTTATGAGCATGGCAGTTTTGATGCGGTCAGAAAGCGCCTCTTTGGATTCGCGCAGCATCTGTTCGGTGAGTTCGGCGGCTTCGCGCGCGGCCTTGGCGGTACGCTCATTGGCGCCCATTTCCAATGTGAGCGAGTCGATGCGCCGCTGATGCGCCTTGAGCTGCGCGGCATTTGCAGCGGTCAGTTCGCTCATCAGACCAGACTTGGCCTCGTCGCGCCGGTGCATCAGGTCCTCAATTTCACGCTGCAGGGCTTCGCGCTGGGACGCATTGTCGCTCTTCAGCCCCCAATCCGACTGGATGTCCAACCGCTCGCATAGCGCGTCACGCAGATCGTCGTTCTTCAACAGCTCCGAGACCAGCGCGTCACGCGCCTCGTCTACGGACCAGGCCTCGGACACGGCGATGTTTACGCGCTCGATGGGGCTGGCCACGGGCCGGGCGCTGGCGGTGCCGGGCACTGGATGGCCAAGCTGGTCATAGCGCGACTTGCGCCACTGCTCGTCCACCACTTCGTGCAGACTGCGGCCGCGGCGCGGGTTGAGCCCAGATTGCGCTTGGAGCGCCTGATCGCGCAGGCTGAGCCTGGAGGTGTTCATGCGCGGGCGCAGCAATTCACTGCGCGAGAGCCATGGTGCATCGTCGCCTTTTTGCTGGATCTCCGGAGCGATGGTCTGTTCCATGCCTCGGAAACTGTCCACGCCCGGGATGATTGGCCGGTCGTCGCGCCCGAATCCCACATGCAGCGCCGGCGTACCGAACAGGCCGCTGTCCACGATGCGTTCAAATTCCTGGGCGGTGAGTTCGCCCAACTCAAAGGCGGTCAGGTCATACATCAGCTGCGCTGTGCCGCCGGATAGCAGTTCCACTTCCAACAACTTGCCGTTCATCACGGAGGTGGGCAGCTCGGAAAAAGGCTGGTTCAACGCATGCTGCAGCTGCAATGCGCCCGTGCCGTCCTGAGACCAGCTCCACGGACCGGAAAGCTTGTTGTCATGCTTGACCATCACGTAAATCGTGCCGGGCATCGGCAGTTGCGATGTGAGCTTTTCGTCCACCGGCGCCTGATCGATCTCCAACACCTCGGCGATGAGGTGCGGCGGCACACGGCCAATGACATCGGAATACACGATGTATTGGTTGTGTTCAGGTCCACCGAATATGTAGTTCTTGTTGGGCCTGATCTTGTCGTTCTCGCTCAGGTGCTTTCTCAGGTCCAACGCACAGTAGCGGCCCAGCTGGCGCATGCGTACCTTGAACATCGTCATTTCATTCTTGTCAGGCACAATGCGGATGAACCCCTCCTCGGGGAATCGTTCGTCCATATCAGATGGGGCAAAGCCATCTGTGTCCTCGGTAAGGATGGGCCTCATACGAAAAAATGATTTGAGCGGATTGTCTTCATCCAGAAAACCCACTGTCAGCCTTCCAGGCAGCGTCATTTTGAACCCCCCCATTTTTTTATGCGACAATGAGCGATTACCTACCCACACTAGCATTATAGCATACACAAACAAGATGTGCGTAAAAATCCGAAAAATAAAGGTTGTCATTCCTGCGATAATGGGTAAGATTGTGGTATACTTGGGACGGGTTGGGCGGCGGGATGTGATCGGCGCCGGGATGAGGATCATCCAAACCGCTGGTAGGCCGTATGATGTTTTGTGAAGGTGATGCAATTGCCGCTTGTCGTGCTCTCCGGTCGTGCCAAGGCTGTCAAGGACGCGCTGTTTTTGCAAGTTCGGCAGGCGCAGCGGTCAGGCGAGCATCCGGTGCTGCTCGTTGTTCCCGCGCAATACACCCTCCAGGCCGAACTGGAAGCCCTCGAAGGGGGCTCGTTCCGCCTCCAAGTCCTCTCGCCGTCCCGACTCTACGCCCGCATATTCGACCAGGCCGGTTGGCCGAAGGGCGCGCGAATCGATGAACAGGGCCGCGTCATGCTCATCCACTCGGCCGCGCAGCGGCTGAAAAAGCAACTCGAGTGGTACCAAGGCGCGGTGGGCCGCAAGGGTTTTGCAGAAAAGGTGCTCACCCAGATCGAAGGTTTCAAGCAGGCGCGCATCGCGCCCAGCGATGTCCGCCAGTTGGCGGACGCGCAAACCGATGTGGCGCTCCAGCGAAAGCTTTTTGACATCGCGCTGCTCTATGAAGGTTACGAATCCGCGTTGCTGGGCCGGTTTCTCGATGGCGAGGATGAGGCGCGCCAAGCGGCATCGCGCATCAAGGACGCGCCTTTTGCCCACGGCGCGGAGGTTTTCGCTTATGGATTCGATATTGTGCCGCAGCCGCTGGCGGAGTCCCTGGTGGCTCTGGCGGCGCATGCGCGGCGGGTGACCGTTTCGGCCACGTTGGGTGCGGACCCGCGCGACGAGGATATCTACATCCCTGCAAGGCGGTCTTGCGAGCGGCTGATGCGGCTTGCGAGGGCGGCCGGGATCGAGGCGCGGAGCCTACCTTCAGAGAACCCAGGCCGGTACGGCGCGGAGGACATCC
>JAVBTW010000001.1:0-5402 GCA_031555975.1 Eubacteriales bacterium | reverse complement strand
TGCAAATGCAGGGAATCATGCAGGAATGGGTCATGCAGATCGACGCCAAGCGGAAGAATGTGGTTGATGGGATGCCGAAGCATCTGGTATAATGTAGTAAAGACTGGGTGGGTGTGCGCAAAACCCTTAAGAGCATGCAAGACACCAATGACGCAACGCTTTCTAAGGGGTGATGTCTGCCCCAATGAGATTTGCGATGGTATTCGGAACACGATCAAAGGCACAACGCAAGGAGGCGGAGGCTATATGGGCGAGATGATGAACCTGCTTTGCTTTGATTTCGGTGCGTCCAGCGGACGAGCGATCTTGGGTGCGTTCGATGGGCGGAAGATCGAATTGACGGAAGTGCACCGGTTTTCAAACGATCCGGTGATGCTGAACGGCCGGTTTGTGTGGGATCCTCAGCGGTTCCTGTTTGAGATGAAGGAGTCGTTGGTCAAGGCAGCGAAGCAGGGGATCCAGATCGACGCGATCGGCATCGATACCTGGGGTGTCGATTTTGGACTGCTGGACAAGACAGGCCACCTGGTGTCGGTTCCGGTCCACTACCGCGACGCCCGCACACAGGGCATCTTTGAGAAGGCGTTCAATGTGATGTCCAAGGAGAAGCTGTTTGAGTACACGGGTCTGGCGTTTATGGAATTCAACACGTTGTTTCAGTTGTACGCCATGCGGCTCGAGAATGACCCGGCGCTTCAAATCGCGGACAAGCTGCTCTTCATGCCGGACCTGCTCGCCTATTTCCTGACGGGCGCGATGGGCACCGAGTACACGGTTGCATCGACTAGCCAGATGATCGATCCCTATAAGCGCGACTGGTGTCAGCCGGTGTTGGACGCCTTTGGGCTGGACCGCGCCCTCTTTCCGGCGATCCAACAGCCTGGAGCGGTGCGCGGCGTGCTGCTCAAGGAAATCGCCGACGAGGTTGGGCTTCCGCAGGTGCCGGTGATGACGGTGGCGTCCCATGATACGGCGTCGGCGGTGGCTGCGGTGCCCGCGATGACGGACAAGTTTGCCTATCTGAGTTCGGGCACATGGTCGTTGCTGGGCGCGGAGATCCAAACGCCGCTGAGTGCAAAAAGCGTGATGGAGGCCAACTACACAAACGAGGGCGGACTGTGCGGGACCACGCGGTTGCTGAAGAACATCATGGGCCTGTGGATCGTCTCTGAATGCAAGCGCGAGTGGGATCGGCGGGAGGACGCGGTGGACATCGTGCAGCTGGTCAAAATGGCGCAGGCTGCGGAGCCGTTCGTGGCGGTGATCAATGTGGACGACCCGCTGTTCAATCCGCCAGGCGACATGCCGACGCGGATTCAGGCGTATTGCAAAAATACCGGCCAGCGCGTACCCGAGGGGCGCGGCCAGATCACGCGTGTGGTTTATGAGAGTCTGGCGCTGCGGTATCGTTGGGGGCTGGAGCGTTTGGAAAAGGACATGCTGGGACATGAGGTGGACGCGTTCCACATCGTGGGCGGCGGCAGCAAGAACGCGCTGTTGAATCAGTTCACGGCGGACGCCACGGGCAAGGCGGTCTATGCAGGTCCGTCCGAGGGCACGGCGATCGGGAACCTGCTGGTTCAGGCAATGGCGCTGGGCGCGGTCAAGGATCTGCGCGAACTGAGGGCGGTCGTGGCGCGCTCGTTCCCGGTGGAGGCGTTTGCGCCGTCTGGTGACAAGGCGGGCTGGGACAAGCAATACGCGGTATTGAATTCGCTAGAATAGGGAGACTTGATGGAGAAGCGATGGATGGACGGCACCCAGCTTGGGCCGGCGCCAAGGGCAAACGGGCAACTGCCGGGCTCGCTGGAGTTGGCGTACTTGGGCGATACGGTGTATGATCTGTATGTGCGCGGGCGGCTGGTGACGGTCGGCGGACAGGTGAACAAGCTGCACAAGGCTGCCTCGGGGCTGGTGAATGCGGGCGCGCAGAGCGAAGCGTTGGCGCGGATTGAGGCGGTCTTGACGGAGGACGAGTCGGACGTGGTGCGCCGGGCGCGAAACGCGAAACAGAGTCCGCCGAAAAACGCGGACCCAAGGGCTTATCACCGCGCGACGGGCCTGGAGGCGCTGATTGGCTATTTGTATCTGATGGGTCGAATCGAACGCTTGGACGAGCTGATGCGCTTGGCTTTGACGCTCGATTGACATGAGCGCAACGAGGTGGAGACGGCAGTCCGCAGGTGAGAACAGGCCAGACCAGCAGGTGTCTGAACAGAAAACGATGAATCGGGGGCAAGATCATGGCGTATGAGAAGCGGCCGGGGAACCGGGGGAGTGGTGGCAACGATGGCAGGGGCCGTGGCGGTGACGCGCGCGGCCAGAACGGATTCCGGCCCGGCCAGCGCAACGAAGGCGGACAAAGGCGCGAGGGCGGATACAAGGGCGGCTATGCCAAGCCGCAGCAGGGCGAATACGGCAAGCCGTACGGCAAACCCGGTCAGGGCGGTTATACCAAGCCGCAGCAGGGCGAATACGGCAAGCCGTACAGCAAGCCCGGCCAGGGCGGTTATGCCAAGCCGCTGCAGGGCGAATATGGCAAGCCGTACGGCAAGCCGGGCCAGGGCGGCCATGCTAAGCCCCAGCATGGCGAATACGGAAAGCCATACAGCAAGCCCGGCCAGGGCGGTTATGCCAAGCCGCAACAGGGCGAATACGGCAAGCCGTACAGCAAGCCTGGCCAGGGCGGCTATGCAAAACCCCAGCGCGCGGATGAGTTTTTTGGCAAACCCGCCTACGGCAAACAAGGACCCGGTCCGCGCCGCGCGACGCCCACAAACCGGCCCGTGCCGCCTTCGATGCGGGTGGATGAGCCTCGCCCGTATGCAGCGCCGGAATTTGCGCAGCCCGATCTGCCCGAACGCGAAGAGGATGTGTCTCGCGAGAACATTCTGGCGGGCCGCAATCCCATTCGAGAGGCGATCAAGGCGGGCAAGACCATTGACAAGCTGCTTGTGCAGACTGGCGAACTGTCCGGTTCCGCGCGGCAGATTGTGGCCTGGGCGCGCGAGGCGCACATCGTGGTGCAGTATGTGGATAAAGTCCGGCTGGACCAGATCTACGAGAACCACCAGGGCATGATCGCGTTCGCCGCCGCGGCAGAGTACAGCACCGTCGATGCGATCCTCGAACATGCCAAAGAAAAGGGTGAGCAGCCGTTCATCGTGGCGCTCGATTCCATCACGGACCCGCACAACCTGGGCGCGATCATCCGCAGCGCGGAATGCGTGGGCGCGCATGGCATCATCATCACCGAGCGCCGCAGCGCGCTGTTGACGCCGGCGGCGGTCAAGGCATCCGCAGGCGCGAGTGAGCATCAACGGATCGCCAAGGTCACCAACCTTTCGCGCACCCTGAGCGAACTGAAGGATAAGGGGTTGTGGATCATCGGCGCGGACATGTCGGGAGAGCCCGCGTTCCAATCGGATTTGTCGGGCCCCATCGCGCTGGTGATCGGTTCGGAGGGCGAGGGCATTGCGCAGTTGGTCCAGAAACAGTGCGACAAATTGGTCGCGCTGCCCATCAAGGGACAGATCGACTCGCTGAACGCGTCGGTGGCGGCCGGCGTGTTGATGTACGAAGTGCTGCGCGCCCGCGCCTAGCGCCATGGCAGGGCGCAAGCGGTTGCTGATCGTAGACGGCTACAATGTGCTGAATTTTGCGCGGCCCGGTCTGATGGGAAAATCGCTGGATGACGCCCGCGACCGGATGATTGAGGAACTGCACGATTACGCGGGGTATTCGGGCCAAGCGATCACAGCGGTCTTTGACGCGTGGAAGAGCGACCGGATGGACAGAAGCATAGAGGTGCGAGGTGCGCTGACGATCGTTTTTACGCGGCGCGGGGAGACCGCTGACCACTACATAGAGCGGCTGTGCGACGACAAGCGCAAGCAGGTGGATGCGGGCAGGCTCGAAGTGAGGGTGGCGACCAGCGATCTGGTGGAGCAAACCGTGATATTCGGCCGAGGCGCGACGCGGATCTCCGCCCGGGAACTGCTCAGCGAGATGGACGGCATGCGCAGCACCGGCAGTCGAAGCGGCAAGGAAGCCGCACCCAAGAAGGCGACAGTCATGGACGGCTTGGCGGAAGAGGTGCGGGTGAAGCTTGAGAAGCTGAGGCGCGGATGAACCCCGCATGGCGCGCAATCGGGCCGCGCCAGAACCCAGCGAAGCGAATCGGGGGGTCCAGGGGGACTTTGTTCCCCTGGCGTTTCCCCTGCTCCCATTCACACAACACGGAGGACAGATCATTTGGTACTATACGAACGGTTCGAAGGCATGACGGACGAGCAGATTGTGAAGCTGGCACAGGCTGCAGACGGCACAGCGCTGGAGTATTTGCTGAACAAGTACAAGAACTTCGTGCGGAGCAAGGCGCGGAGCTATTTCCTGATCGGCGCGGACCATGAGGACATCGTGCAAGAGGGGATGATCGGACTCTACAAGGCGATCCGAGACTATAAAGAAGAGAAGCTCAGCTCGTTCCGCGCGTTTGCAGAGCTTTGCATTACCCGTCAGATCATCACCGCGATCAAGACGGCGACGCGCCAGACGCACATCCCCTTGAACAGCTATGTGTCGCTCAACAAGCCGATCTATGACGAGGAATCGGACCGGACCCTGCTCGATGTGATCACGGAGGGCTGGGCGAAGAACCCGGAGGAGCTGCTGATCAACCGCGAGGACATCGGCGCGATTGAGGGCAAGATCGGGGAGATGCTTTCGGGCCTGGAAAAGCAAGTGCTGTTGCGCTATCTGGAAGGAAAGTCCTACCAGGAGATCAGTCAAGAGATGGGCCGTCATGTCAAATCGATCGACAACGCGCTGCAGCGGGTGAAGCGAAAATTGCAAAAATACCTGGAGGAGAAATGATTTTGCGAAAGTAACACATTTTTGACGCGTGTGCCAGGCAAAATACGGTTGACAAACTCTGCGCAATTCGCTACAATGTACGGCGTATGAGTAGCGGGCGTGCGGGTGTAGCTCAATGGCAGAGCTCCAGCTTCCCAAGCTGATCACGTGGGTTCGATTCCCATCACCCGCTCCATACAAATAACAATCGCACTCATTTGCGGACTTTTAAGGGAGGAACATGAAACCATGGCGAAGTCAAAATTCGAGCGCAACAAGATCCACGTAAACGTGGGCACAATCGGGCACGTCGATCACGGGAAGACGACGCTGACGGCGGCGATCACGATGGTGCTGGCGAAGTTTGGCGGCGCGGAAGCGATGCGCTACGACCAGATCGACAAGGCGCCGGAAGAGAAGGCGCGCGGGATCACGATCAACACGTCGCACGTGGAGTACCAGACGGAGAAGCGGCACTACGCGCACGTGGACTGCCCCGGACACGCGGACTACGTGAAGAACATGATCACGGGCGCGGCGCAGATGGA
>JAVBTW010000331.1:0-3206 GCA_031555975.1 Eubacteriales bacterium | reverse complement strand
TCGCGGGGACGGGATCGAGGCGGCGCTGAAGCTGGGCGTGGCGACGGCGGCCATGTCGCTCGCAGAGCCGGGCGCTTCTGAGGGCGTGGGGCCGGTGAGCGACGCCATGGGATTGTATGACCGGATGCCGAAACAAACAATAGGAGATACGCGAGCAGAATGAGCGAAGCAGCGTTACTGGAATTACAGCACAGACAGAAGTCTTTTGACGGCACACAGGTGATCCGCGGGATTACGCTCACCGTGCGGAAGGGCGAGTTTGTGACCCTGCTTGGACCCAGCGGGTGCGGAAAGACCACCACGCTGCGGATTGTGGCGGGCTTGACCGCGCCGGACAGCGGTAGCGTCATCTTGTCAGGACAGGATGTGACCGGGTTTCCGCCGGAAAAACGCAATGTGAACACCGTGTTCCAGAACTACGCGCTGTTTCCGCACATGAGCGTAGCGCGGAACATCGGTTATGGACTGCGGCTGCGGCATGTGGACAAGCGGGAAATCGACAGGCGCGTCGATGAGATGCTGGAGTTGGTGCAGTTGCCGGGATACGGCAATCGCAGTCCCGCACAGCTTTCCGGGGGACAGCGCCAGCGGGTGGCGATTGCGCGCGCCGTGGTGCTGCGGCCGGACGTGCTGCTGCTGGACGAGCCGCTGGGCGCGCTGGATTTGCAGCTAAGGCAACAGATGCAGGTGGAGCTGAAAGCGATCCAGCAGCAACTGGGCATCACATTCATCTACATCACCCACGACCAAGAAGAAGCGCTGAACATGTCGGACCGGATCGCGATCATGTCAGCGGGCCTGTTCGAGCAGGTAGGCTCGCCCGCGGACATCTACGAGCGGCCCGAAACGCGCTTCGCTGCGCGGTTTATCGGTCAAGGAACCTTGATGGAGGGAGAGGTGTTGTCTGTCAGCGAAACCCAGGCACAGGTAAGGCTCAGCGCGGGCCTGGTGACGGCGCGTGTGTGGCATGAGATCAAGCCCGGCGATCATTGCGCCATCAGCATTCACGCCGAGCGCATCCGGTTTTCGCAGGCGCAGACCGCTGGATTTGACCTGCCCGCAACGGTGGTGTCGCACAGATACAGCGGGTCCGTGTTGCGGACGGAGCTTCGCTTGCGCACAGGCGAGGAGATCACCGCCGTGGGCACGGACGTGATGGGCGACCTGCCGCAGCCGGGCGAGATGGTTTTTGTCCATTTCAATCCGCGTCACTGCGCACTCATCCCGGGAGCGGCATCATGAAGCGGGGGATCTGGGGTCTGCTGCCGCTGTACATTTGGACAGTGCTGTTGGTGCTGCTGCCGATGGGCTATGTGTTGGTCATCAGTTTCATGACCCGCAGCGAGCGGTTTGGTGTGGAGTACGTGTTCACGTTGGCAAACTTCAAAAACCTGTTCGCACCCGCGAACCTGAACATCCTGGTGAAATCATTGCAGGTGGCGGTGCTGACGACGCTCACGTCGCTGGCCGTGGGTTATCCGTTTGCCTATGCAATGGCGCGTCGGCCGAAGAAGCAGCGCAACCTGATCCTGCTGCTGGTGATCGTGCCGTTCTGGACCAGCGCATTGCTTCGGGTATACGGTTGGATGGTCTTTTTTCGCAGCAACGGCATATTGAATGGCGTGCTGATGAATCTGCATTGGATCCGGCAGCCCATCCGGTTCCTGTACACGGACGGCGCGGTGCTGTTTGGCATGGTGTATTCGCTGCTTCCGTTCATGATCCTGCCGCTGTACTCGTCGATTGAGAAGCTGGACAGAAGCATCCTCGAGGCATCGCGCGACCTGGGCGCGGGCGCGGTGATGTCGTTTCTGACGGTCGCGATGCCGATGACCATGCCCGGCGTGGTCTCCGGCTGCATGTTGGTGTTCGTGCCGTCCGTCGGACTGTTCTTCATCTCGGATTTGATGGGCGGCGGCCAGAACATGGTGCTGGGCAACTTGATCAGCCATTACCTGCAGGCGGGCAAGGATTGGCCGCTGGGCGCGGCGCTGTCGATGGTGATGGTCGTGTTGACGTTCCTGACGACGGCGGTGTATCGCAAATACGCGGGCAACGACAGCTTGGGGGTGTTCTAGCGATGACCACATTGAAGCGGATCGCGAAGGGCATTCCGGGGTTCTATATTCTGGTTGTTTTGCTGGTGATGTATCTGCCCATATTCATAGTGATCGCCTACTCGTTTAACGCGCAACCCAAGGGTTTGATGTGGACGGGGTTTACAGCGCAGTGGTATCCGAAGCTGTTTCAGAGCCGCCAGATCATGCAGTCGTTCCAGAACAGTTTGATCGTGGGCGGCTGGAGCTGCGCCATCGCGGGTGTGGTCGGAACCTTGGGCGCGGTGGCGCTGTCAAAGGTGAAAATGCGCGGCGCGGGGCTGTTCGAAGCGGTGGCGACGCTGCCGGTGATGATGCCGGAGATCGTGCTGGGACTGGCGTTCATGGTCACGTTTTCGCTGGTGGGGCTGCCTTTTGGCATGGTGGCGATGATCCTGGCCCACGCCACGTTCTGCATCCCCTACATCCTGATCATCGTGCGTACGCGGCTGACCGGGCTCAACCCCTCCTATGAGGAAGCCGCTCGGGATTTGGGTGCGAGCCCGACGATGGCGTTCCTGACGGTGATCGTGCCGCTGATCGCCCCTGCGATTCTGTCGGGTGTGCTGCTGGCGTTCGCGATGTCGTTGGACGATGTGATCATCAGCTTCTTCGTGTCCGGCCCGACCACGACCACGTTTCCCGTGTACGTGTTTTCCAAGCTCAAGACCGACATGCCGCCCACCATCAATGCCATGGCGACCGTCACGCTGGGCGTGACATTCATCCTGGTGGCAGCGTCACAGATGCTGCAATCCAACGGACACGAATAACCCAACATCACATGCAGGAGGTCTACCCACATGAAGAAACTCATCGCAGTTGCCCTGTCGCTGGCCATGCTCATCATGGCCGTTCCCGCCTTTGCCGACGCGCCCATCCAGGACATTGACGCCTGGGTCAAGGCGGAGGCGGACAAGCTCGCGCCCGAGCAGAAGCAGATCAATGTCATGACCTGGACCTACTACATCCCGGACGAGGTCGTGGATGCGTTCACCGATCTGACGGGCATCACCGTCAACTATGCCGCCGCCATGGGCGACAATGAGGACATGAAAGCGAAACTCGTCACATCTCCCGACGCCTATGACCTGCTGGTGGTCAGCGATT
>JAVBTW010000172.1:0-11725 GCA_031555975.1 Eubacteriales bacterium | reverse complement strand
ATGTACATCGTGAACAGGTCCGGTTGCGCGGCCAGTGCCTCGCATTTTTGGCGGATCAGCGCTTCGTCCGGTTCGGGAAACACATAGCCGCCGAATGCGGGCTGTTTGATGGGATAATCGTGTACGATGCCGAAGTCGCCCTCTTGACAGCCCTTGTCCCAAACGACGCCGAACTGGTCCTGAAACAGGCCGCCTTCGAGGTCGTGGAACGACTCATTGCGCTGCTGGGCCAGGTAGGAACCGCTGTGCTCAAAAAACAACGGATCGCCCGTCGCCTGCCGCATTCGACTCGCCACCTCGTCGGTCATGTCCAAAAAATAGGGTACCGGGCGCACGTCGTCATGCCGCAGCGCCTTGATGACTGCCTCACGCTTGGTCAATGAAATCCGCCTCCTCACCTTCGAATGTGGGCAGCGCGTCTGCCAGCGCCTTGTATTCGCTGGGGCTCATGCCGGTGGCGCGCTTGAACAGGTTGTAGAATGTTTGCGGATTGTGAAAGCCCAGCCACTCCACCAATTCGCCCACCCGCGCGTCAGGCTGTCGCAACATCTGCTTTGCCCGTGCAATGCGCTTGTCACGGATGTATTCGTTCACCGAAACGCCTAACTCGGCCTTGAAAACCTTGGCGAGATACCCCTTGTTGATTTGCAGCCGTGCGGCGAGCGATTCCAGGCTCACATCCTCGCAAAAGTGGATGTCCAGATAGTCTTGCGCGCGTCGAACACGCGGGCTGCGGATGAGGCGCGGTGCACTGAGCAGCGCGGAAAACCGAGCCTGATGCCAAGCACAAAGCGCCTCGATGTCGCCATTTGGCGGGTCCGGTCCCATGTCTGGCTGCGAGCCATCCGCGTCCAGGGCCTGTTCGAACAGACCCTGCAGAACCTGATCCGCGTACCGCGCCTGATTTGTGCGGCGCGCACCGGTCAGGTCCGTCTGAAACAAGCGCGCGACTTCCGCGTTCAGTTGCGCCGGGTCCCGGCTCCTGAGCGCGTGCTGTATTCGTTCCGAATGCGCGTCCAGCGCGCGCAGCTCCTGTTCGCTGAGTCGGCCCAGCGCGGTGCTCACCGCAGCGAGCAGTGACGATTCGGTGATCGAGTCCTTGAGGATGTAGTCCAGCACACCCAACCGCATCGCCTCTTTGGCATAGGCAAAGCGCTCGTGGCAGCTGAGGATGAGGATGCGCTGGGCCGGATCGCGCCTGCGCGCTTCGCGGATAAACTCAAGGCCGTCCATAACGGGCATCTGGATGTCGGTGATGATGAGATCCGGTCGCTCGCGGGCGCACAGCGCCAGTGCATCGCGGCCGTTCCGGGCCTCCAGCAGCCGCGTAAAGCCCAGTGCGGCCCAGTCCAGGCTCATTTTAATCAGCTCGCGGGAGGGAATTTCATCATCGACGATCAGCAGTGTGTGCATGGGGGAGGGCTCCTTTCGAAACGGACAATGAGGGAAAGCCGCGCCTGAGCCGTCGTCAGCACGGGATTGAAAACCCGATCTCCGTGCCTTGGCCGTCCTGGCTGTCGATGACCAAGTGGCTCGTGGGGCCAAAGAAAATCCGCAGCCGCTCGTCCACATTTTTCAAGCCCACCTGATTGTATCCGCGCGCGTTTGGCAATGTGCCCGAGAGCAGTTGGGTCAGCCGCTCACGGCTCATGCCCGCGCCATTGTCCGCCACCGTGATCCAAAGCCGCGCACTTGCCACGCGCGCCACCACGCGGATCTCACCTTGGCCGACGGGCAGGATGCCATGGAACAGCGCGTTTTCCACCAGCGGCTGGAGCAGCAACTTGGGCAGTTGCACCGACAGGCTGCCGTCGTCGGCGTCGATGGTGAACGTCAGGTCCACATCATAGCGGTGGCGCTGGATGCGCATATAGTGGTGCAGGTTTTCCAGCTCTTCCTGGAACGGACAGAGCATGTTTGTCTGGGACATGCTGGCCCGAAGTAGCGAATTGAATGACACGATCAGCGAGGCGAGCTCTTGGCAGCCCTCCTTTTGGGCCATGTAGCGCATCGTATTGAGGGTGTTGTGGATGAAGTGGGGGTTGATTTGCGACTGCAGCAGGTCCAGCTGGGATTGGATCATCTGAACCTGGATGCGCTGCTTTTCGCCCTGTTCCAGCTCGATCTGTGCCGTTAGGCTGCGCAGCGAACGCGCCATGCCGTTGAAGCCGTCCACCAGTTCATCGATCTCCTCGGAAGACGAGGCCACTGACAACTCTCTCCAGTTGCCTTTGCCCAGCTCTGGCATCGCGCCTTTGAGTTCGCGAAGCGGCATCGTGATCCGGCGTGAGATGGAATAGCCGATCCAGTACAGCGCGAACAGCGCGAAAGCGGCCACCAGCATCAGCGTCCAGGTCAGCGAACGCGCGGGGGCGTCGATGGATTCCAGTGAGACCAGGCCCACCATTCGCCACAGCGGATAGGCAGCCAGTGGGACTGAGTATCCGGCGTAGCTCAGGCCGCCAATGTGGACCGTGCCCTCCACGGGACCGACCGGCAACGCCAACGGCTCCCCGATGTGCAGCACCTGCCTGCCGTCCTTATCCACGATGAACGCGGCGCTGAACGCGCTTTTCAGAATGGACTCGGCCTCGCCCAGCAGACTGTGGCGCGTTAAGTTGATTGCGACGCTGCCCAGCATTTGATAGCTGTCCTCGTCATAGAACGCGCCCAAATAGGTCACGGTGTTCTTGTGCGCCTCATCCGCTCCTTCGTTGCTCAGCGGGAATGTGCCCGGCGCGCTGAACCAGCTGACGAAGTGCGACTGGACAAACCGCTGATAATCGCCCTGCCTGAGCAGCATGTCGCGGTAGGGTTGCGCCTGATAGATCGGGTCCAATATCTCGCCCGACGATGAGATCAGGATCGCAGAGCGCACCGAGGCGTAGCGGCCCGTCATCCGCGTGATTTCGTTTTTCATGGCCAGCACATGTTCCAGATTGTCCGCGGACGCGGCTGCGGGATGTGTGCGCATGCTGGCCTGCAGAATGGGGCTTCGGATCAGCGAAAAGTGCAGTTGCCTGATTTCCGCCATGGCGGCATCCAGCTTGCTGCCGGCCAGGCTCAGTCTTTGGCCCACAACCAGCGAAACCTCTTCGGACAGCCGGTCCCGGTACAGCGCGTTCATGGTGAGCACAATGACGATGAGCACCACCGAGAACGCCAGCAGATAATAGGCCGTGATTTTGGCGTGGATGCGGCGGAAGCTCGCGCGGAGCCTTGGCATGGAGTCACCTCCGGCTGGCATTGGGATGGGCGTTCCACCGCAGTGGTGTATCAGCAGTATAGCACAATCGCCACACATGGACAATGCATTTGTTTAACTTGTGTGGCGCATTTTGAGAAAGGTGAATTATTTTGATGGCATTTGGCCGGACAAACCGCTATAATTATGAACAATGGATGTGAAATGGGGGCGAGCGCGTGGTCAGCACATTGGAATTCCGGGGCATCACCAAGCTGTTCCCAGGCGTGAGGGCGCTGGACGACGTCAGCTTCAAGGCCGTCGGTGGCCAAGTTGTGGCACTGGTGGGCGAGAATGGCGCGGGCAAGTCCACGCTGTTGAAAGTCCTGGGCGGCGACTACCACCAGGACGCGGGCGAATACCTGATCGACGGGGTGGCGCGCCACTTTAGGGACCCACGCGAGGCCATCGGCGCGGGCGTCAGCATCATCTACCAGGAGCGCCAGGTCGTCCCCTTTTTGACCGTCGCGGAGAACATTTTCATGGAGGGCATCCCCGCCGGAAAATCGCGGCTGATCGACTTTCGGGCGCTGAACGAGAAGGCGCAGCAGATCATCGATGAGTTTAAGCTGCCATTCCGCGCCGCTGATCGTGTGCGCGACTTGTCGGTGGCCTATCAGCAGATGATCGAGATCATGAAAGCTTATCGCAGAAACCCCAAAATTATTGCCTTTGACGAGCCCACCGCGAGTCTTTCGGACGCCGAGATCGGAACGCTGTTTGAGATCATTGCCCGTTTGAAGCAAAAGGGGATCATCATCCTTTATGTGTCACACCGCATGAAAGAAATTTTTCAGATCACAGACGAAGTGGTCATCCTCAAGGACGGCAAGTATGTCGGGCAGTATCCGACCGCGGAGACAGACGAACTTTCCATCGTGCGCAACATGGTCGGCCGGAACTTGGGCGATGTATTTGCGTCGCTCAGCCGCAATGAGCGGATGGGGGCGTGTGTGCTTGAGGTGAAACACCTCGTGGCGGACGGCGTGAAGGATGTGAGCTTCGCGCTGCGCGCCGGGGAGGTGCTGGGGTTCGCCGGCCTGGTCGGCGCGGGCCGAACAGAGACCATGCGCGCCATTTTCGGCGCGGACAAGATTACGTCGGGTGAGGTGCTGGTCGATGGCAAGCCCGCCAAGATTCTGTTTCCAGAGGACGCCATCGAACTGGGCATCGCCCTTTGCCCGGAGGACCGCAAGGACCAGGGCATCGTCGCACGGCGCTCGGTGAGGGACAACATCTCCATGGCGGTGCTGAGGACGCTGGTGAAGAAGGGGTTCATAGACAAGCAGAGCGAGCAGGCGCTTGCTGAGTGGGGCGTCAAGGAGCTGAACATCAAGACGCCGGATCAAGAAAAGCCCGTCGGCGAGCTATCCGGCGGTAATCAGCAAAAGACGATCCTGGCCCGCTGGCTGGCCGCAAAGCCGCGCATCCTGATCCTGGACGAACCGACAAAGGGGATCGATGTGGGCTCCAAATCGGAGATCTATCAGCTGATCTGCGACATGGCCAAGCGGGGCATCGGGGTGATCATGGTGTCCAGCGAGTTGCCCGAGATCCTGGGCCTGTGCGACCGGATCGTGGTCATGTGCCAGGGCCGGATTACCGGCGAAATGAAGCGTGAAGAGGCGAGCGAGCGCAAGGTCCTGATGCTCGCGATGCAGGACATGCTGAACTCATCTGTAGGAGGGAGCGGCGCAAAATGAGCACATTGGAACTGAAAAAGCAGGGCGAGCGCAACTCCGCGCTGGGCCGCGCGGGCAAGGGCATCCTGAAGAGCGACAAGATCGGGCTGTTGGTGGCGCTGCTGGCGATCGTCGTGGTCTTTCAAATCCTCACGGGCAACAAGTATTTCACCCAGATGAACATCATCAACATTCTGATCGCCATGTCGGTGGTGGGCCTGGTGACCATTGGTGAGAGTTTTTTGCTGATCACGGGCAAGGTGGACTTGTCTCCCGGCTCTGTGGCCGCGTTCTCCGGGGTGCTGGTCGCGAATCTGCTCAACACCGGCATGAACATGTACTTGGCGATCCCCATCGTGGTGATTTCCGGCATGGCCATCGGCGTGGTCAACGCGCTGTTGATCAACAAACTGCGGCTGGAGGCGTTCATCGCGACGCTGGCCACGATGTCCATTTTTCGCGGCCTGGCCTACATCATCTGCGGCGGTAAGGCCGTGTTCATCACCAACGGCGACTATCTGAAGCTGGGCGCGGGCCGGGTCGTGGGTGTACCGATTCCGGTCATCATCTTTATCGTGTTGTTCATCGTGTTCATGATTGTGCTGGCGCGCACCCGGTTCGGACGGCATGTGTACATGGTGGGCGGCAATGCGTCCGCCGCCAGGCTCACGGGCATCAATGCCCCAAAGGTGCTGATCGCGCTGTACATGATGACGAGTGCGTTTGCCGCGCTGGGCGGCTGCATCATGACCGCGCGCATGTCATCCGGCCAGCCGATGAGCTGCGAGGGCCTGGAGTTTGACGCGGTCACAGCTGCCGTGCTGGGCGGCGTGGCGATGTCCGGCGGCGTGGGAACGCTGGGCGGCGCGCTGATCGGACTGCTGATCATGCAGGGGTTCAACAACGGACTGATGATGCTGAACGTGCCGTCGTTCTGGCAGACCGTTTCAAGGGGTCTGCTGTTGATTGCGGCGCTGTCGTTCGATTTTGTGCGGAACCGGAACGCGAAACTCAAGAACGGTTGATTTCTTCCGCTGTCAAGTGGATGAAAATAAAGAAGGAGGTACCCCCATGAAGAAAATCCTGGTATGCCTGCTCGCCCTGATGCTGATGCTGTCGTCCATGACGGTGCTGGCAGAAGAGGGACCGACCCTGGCGTTCATCTGCAAGGACCTGTCCCAGGAGTGGTTCGTCGGCACATCGACAGCGATGCTCGAGGCCGCCAAGGCCCGCGGCGCCAAGGACGTGCTGATGTATGACTGCGGCATGAGTCCGGACAAGTACATGACCGCGCTTGACAATGCCATCGCTCAGGGCGTGGACGTGCTGATCGTGTGCCCGCCGGACCAGAAGCTGAGCCAGATCACCGTGCAGCGCTGCACGGAGGCGGGCATCAAGGTCATGGCCGACGACGACGGTTTGATCGACGAGACCGGCAAACACATCGCCCCGGCGCTGGAGCTGGACGCTTACAAAGTGGGCGAGGGCATTGGCGAATACCTGGGCAACTACGTGACGACCAACGCCATCACCGATTTCTCTAAGGTCGGCTATCTGTGCATGACCATGTCCGAGGTGTCCTCCTGTGTGCCGCGCTCTGTCGGCGCCGTGGACAAGTTCACCGCGCTGGTCCCGGATTTCCCGGCGGAAAAGATCATCAAGGCCGATTATGACGGCACCTCCGACAAGGGCTTCAACGTCGCCGCTGCCACCATCACCGCCAACCCGGACATCGAGACCTGGCTGGTGACTGCGCCCAACGACGAAGGCGCGCAGGGCGCGACCCGCGCGCTGGAACAGGCTGGAAAGGACAAGGCGGCCATCGTCATCGGCGTGGGCGGGTATCTAGCCAAGGACGAGTTCAAGAAGGAGTTCTCTTGCTTCAAGGCCACGGCCTACATTGATCCCACCCTGGACGGCACCATCGCGGGCAACGCGGCCATGGACTGGATCGAGAAGGGCACCGTGCCCTACAGCGAATACCCCGAAGAGGGTGGCGAGTTCGGCGTGTACCCGTTCAGCGCCACGATGATCGATGCCACCAACTTCCGCGACATCATGGGCGCTTCCGCTGACTAAACGCGCCTTCTGTGACCAAACAATCCGTACAAAAAAGTGGGGGCGGCATTGCGCCGTCCCCGCTTGGTTTTCCCGTCAATTCAGTGCATTCCAAAGGAAATCGTAGGCCTTCTTACCTGAAATCATGTGATCGCCCTGGAACGCGTCCAGCTCCAGCGCACATGCTGCGTTCAACTTTTCGTAGACCCGCCGCACCTGCGAGAAGGCACTTCTCACCGCAAACATGGGAAAGATCGGGTCGCTGTCGCCGGCCTCCCACAGCATGGGGCGTGGCGCGATGGTGGCGAGGATGTCCGGCAGTTCCACATCGCGCGCGAGTCCGAAGAAGAAGTTGTCCACGCAGTGAGGCATGGCCATGACGCTGTCGTGGAACGTGTTCGCGTAGCCGCTGACGACGCAGGCGCGGATGCGCGTGTCCAGCGCAGTGGTGAACGCGGTGACCAGCCCGCCGCCGGAGATGCCCATCATGCCGACGCGGTCCAGGTCCGCACCGCCGATGGCCTCGAGCGCGTCAATGGCGCGCGAGGCCTGCAACACGCGCACGCCGCCGAGGGTGCGGCCCAGCATTTTCAGGTGGTTGTCGATCCTGTCGCAACTCGAATGACCCTCGCCCTTGACCGCGTCCTCGGCGAGCCGCAGTCGGCCAAAACCCATCGGTTCCGGCGCAATCACCATAAAGCCCCTTTCGCACAGCCTGAGCGCAAACTTTTTCGTGTATCCGCCCTCGGGATCAATGGCGCCGTCCGCCGTCAGCCCCACGCAATCCCGGTGGCCGTAGCCATGTCCGGTGACGGCGACCACAGTGGGCAGGTTGCCTGTGGCGCCCTGCGGACGGAGCACATAGGCCGGGGTCTGAAGCCCCTCTTCACTGGTGTAACGGATCAGCCGCATCGTGATGCCGGGCATGGCAACGGTCTCCAGGTCGGCGATGTCAAGTGGCGGCAACGCAGGCGGGCATTCGCCGAGGGTGCGCTTGAGTGTCGCCAAGACACCGGTCTGCCAACTGTCAAAGGTCATCTCACCGTCGAGCACGCGCTCCAGCGACAGGGCAGCGGGCCGACGCTGGTATTGAAGATCCAGGAATGCTTGTACGCTCATGGTAATCCTCCCTAAGTGCCAATTCATGAAGCCATTATAGTGCAGCGCGGCGGAAAAGTAAAGGACGGCGAGCAAACCGCAGCGGCGCGGGGGAGGTCCTACGCGCGCTCGGATGACACCTGTATTCTCTCTGTACCGGTGTGATTTCATGTGTTATAATGGGCGCAGGACGGGTGGAGGGAGGGATTCTCCATGCCGGGTGGGGACCGTGTAATTTTTCACTGCGACATGAACGCGTACTTTGCCAGCGTGGAGGAGCTGCTGTTCCCGGCGCTTGCCCACGTACCCATGGCTGTGTGCGGCAATCCGGAAAGCCGCCGCGGAATCATCCTGGCCAAGAACCAGCGCGCGAAGGCGTTTGGGGTACAGACCGCCGAGACCATCTACCAGGCCCTGCGCAAATGCCCGGATCTGGTGCTGCGCCCGGCGCGTCACGGTCTGTATGAGGAGTACTGCGAAAAGGCCAATGCAATCTACGCGCATTATTCGGACCTGCTGGAGCGGGCGAGCATCGACGAATCCTATCTCGATGTGACGGGCACGCTGCACCTTTTCGGCGGCGATGGGGAAAAACTGGCCCACGAGATTCGTCAGCGCATCCAGCGCGAACTGGGCCTGACGATCTCTGTGGGCGTGTCTTACAACAAGTTTTTCGCGAAGATGGCGTCTGACATGAAGAAACCCAACGCAGTCACCATCATCACCAGGGAGAACTACCGGCAAACGATCTGGCCGCTGCCCATCCGCGAAATGCACATGGTGGGCAAGTCCACTGAGGCGCAGCTGACTACGCTGGGCGTTTGCAGCATCGGCGACCTGGCGCGGATGGACGTGTCCGTGCTCACTGGGAAACTGGGCAAGTTTGGCAAGCAGCTGCTGCTCAATGCCAACGGACTGGACGACGCACCTGTGCTGTCCATCGAAGCCAAGGAGGACGTCAAGTCTGTCGGCAACGGGATCACCTTTAAGCGCGACCTCATGACCCGCCAGGACATCCAGACCGCGATCAGCGCGCTGTCGGACACCGTCGCCACACGGCTGAGGCGGCAGGGACTCAAGTGCATGACAGTACAGGTGACCATCAAGGACCCCAGCCTGAAGGTGATCACGCGACAAAAGGCGCTGAGCGCGCCGTCGCATTTGGCGCAGGACCTGGCCGCGTGCTGCATGGAGCTGATCGAAGCCAAGTGGCCCAAGGGGAAGCCCATCAGGCTGCTGACCGTGACCGCGCAGAAGCTGGTGCCAAGGGGCCGGGAGGAGGAGCAACTGTCGCTTTTCGATGCACCACTAAAGGACCGCAGCCATGAAAAGCGCGAGAATCTGGAGCGGGTTATGGACGAGATCCGGGGCAAGTATGGCCACGAGAGCATCCAGCCGGCGAGCATCGCGCACAACGACCTGGGCATCCATGAGCATTACGGGGAGCTGACGGAATAAGGGCCATCAAATGAAGGAACGGAGGGTTTGTATGGACGGATTTCGATGGATGAACGAGAGCTGGATGACGGAACAGGACGGCAAGATCAGCATATGGGCGACGGAGAAGAGCGACTTTTTTGTCAACCCCGGCGCGGTCGCCGAGGACGGGATCACACCCGACTCACTGGGCAACGCGCCCTTCTACTACACAGAAGTGGCGGGCGACTTTGTGTTGCGGGCCCAGGTTTCGCATGACTTTGCGGACGTCTATGATTCCGCGTCCCTGATGGTCATGGAATCGGACCGCGTGTGGGCGAAGGCCTGCTTTGAGCAGACGGATTTCGGCACCCACGCAGCTGTCAGCGTGGTGACCAATCAGGTCTCAGACGACGCCAACGGATGCAACCTGAACGGCAACACTGCGTGGCTGCAGATCGCGCGCGTGGGGCAGATGTTTGGGTTTCATTATTCGGAAGACGGAGCGCATTTCTACATGATGCGCGTATTTTCCCTGCCGGTTTCCCAAACAGTGAAAGTCGGCCTGCTGGCACAGGCGCCCACCGGCGCGGGCGGCGAGCGGCGTTATGAGTCGATCAGTTTGGAGCGCCGCACCGTCAAGAACATTCGCGTCGGTCAATGAAGGAGGAGGATCCATGAAATTCCTGTTTGCGCATAACAACATCAACGTGCAGGATCTGGACAAGGCCATCGCGTTTTATCAGCAGGCGCTAGGGCTTCAGGTCAGCAGCCGGAAACCCGCCGGAGACGGCAGTTTTGAGCTGGCGTTCCTGACCGACGGAGAACGGCCGCACCTTTTGGAGCTGACTTGGCTCAGGGACCACGCCAGGCCATACGAACTGGGCGAGAACGAGTCGCACCTGTGCTTTGTCGTGGACGACTATGAGGCCGCCCACGCGCGCCATCAGCAGATGGGCTGCATTTGCTACGAAAACGCGGCGATGGGCCTGTACTTTATTGAGGACCCGGACGGGTATTGGATCGAGATCGTGCCGGTGCGGTGAACCCGTGATGCTCAGGACGGGCTTTTTCTCGCGCTGCCCGTAAATTGCATGTTGCCATTTGATGATATCTAGTGGTATAATATGTGTCAAGATGCGGGTTGCCACTGCGCGACCCGCACACACGAATTAAGGAGGCACTTCTCATGAAAAAGACCCTGGTCGGGTTCCTGGCGCTGGTCATGCTGCTTTCGATGATGGCGATGCCCGCACTGGCCGCGGAAATCGATCCCGGCGCGACCATCTATGTCTCTACTGTGGCCGATCCGGTCAACTGCGATCCCGCCATTGCCTCCGACGGTGAGTCCGGCATGGTCATTGACCGCGTTTTCTCGGGTCTGATGCGCTACAATCCCGACGGCAGCGTGTACCCCGAAATCGCCGAATCCTATGAGATCTCGGCAGACGGCCTGACGTACACATTCAAGATCCGGGACGGCATCAAGTTCCATGACGGCACCGTGTGCGATGCAGAAGCCATCAAATGGAACTTCGAGCGTCAGATCGGCGGCAACGCCACGGCCGAAATGGGCTACGCTGAAGAGTTCTACGGCCCGATCACCAAGGTGGAAGCGCCGGACGCGCACACATTCATCGTGACGCTGTCCGCGCCGAATTCGGCCTTCATCGTGTACACCGCGCAGCGGATCGGCATGGGCATCGTGTCCCCGACCGCGTTCCAGGCGGACCCCGAAGGTTTCTCGCGCAAGCCGGTCGGCTCCGGCCCCTACAAGTTTGGCGAGTGGGAATCTGACCAGTACTTCACGCTGATCGCCAACGAGGACTATATCCTGGGCAAGCCGCAAAACGCGATGATCGTGTACAAGATCATCAAGGAATCGGCCACCCGTACGTCCGAAATGATCACGGGCGGGATCGACCTGATGAACAACATTTCGCTGGACGACCTGGGCGCGCTGGAGGCTGCGGAGAACGTGACGCTGCTGCGCAATCCGGGCAAGAACATCGGCTACATGGCGTTCGCGGACTATGAAAAGAACCCGCTGTTCTCGGACAAGCGGCTGCGCGAAGCGGTCAAGATGTCGCTGGACCTGGATACGATCAACAAGGGCCTGTACGGCGACAACAAGATCAACGCGCAGAGCATCATCCCGCCCATCATGCAGGGCGGCGAGGAAGCGAACACCACCATCGGTTATCATCCGGACAAGGCCAAGCCGCGG
>JAVBTW010000140.1:0-8105 GCA_031555975.1 Eubacteriales bacterium | reverse complement strand
GCGCGGTGATGTCGATGGCGTCGATGTCGGGCCTGGCGACCAGCTTTCGCCAATCGGTTTCCACTTCGTCCCATCCGAACTTTCTCGCGGCCTCGCCCGCCCATTCGGCATCGCGCCCACACAGCGCCTTGCGCCGGATCTCCACGTCTGTATCAAAAAACATTGGCAGCCGCGCCAGGGCGTTCGAGTGCGCCTTGCCCATGAACTTGTAGCCAACCAGACCGAAATTCAGGGTTTTCATGTGCGAATCCCTCCTATTTCACGATCAACAGGTCCTTTTCCAGCGCGTTCAGCACCAAGCATCCGTCCTCAGTCACCAGCACCAGGTCCTCGATCCGGACGCCAAACTTGCCCGGCAGATAGATGCCCGGTTCGATGGAGAACGTCATGCCGGGCTTGCAGATGACGTCGCTCACGGCGCTCACGTCCGGCGGCTCGTGACCCTCAATGCCAATGCCGTGACCGGTGCGGTGCAGGAAGTTCGGGCCATGGCCCGCGTCCTCAATCAGCTTTCGTGCCGCGCGGTCCACGTCCTTCAGCGCAACACCGGGCCTCACCTTGTCAATGGCCGCCAGATTGGCCCGCAGCACGGTGTCATAGACCCGCTTCTGCTCGTCCGTGGCGCTGCCGAAGAACACCGTGCGCGTCATGTCGGACATGGCGTGTCGCCATTGGCAGCCCACATCCAGGATCACCGCTTCGCCCTGCTTCAGTTGGGTGTTGTCTGTGACATGATGCGGTTCCGCTGTGTTCTCACCAAAGCAGACCAGTGCAAACCCGTCCCCGGTCGCGCCCGTGGCCCGCGCCAGATCGGTATAGCGCCGCCCCACTTCCTGTTCCGAGTCGCCCAGCGCGAGCGTTCCTGAAAGTTCGCGGACCGCCGCGTCGTTCAACTGCGACGACTTGATCATCGCCTCGATCTCCTGCGCGTCCTTGATCATGCGAGCCTCGTCCACGGGCCGGCTGCCGACAACCGGCATCACATCCGGGCGCAGCGCCAGCAGCCTGATCAAAAAATGGCTGGGCCAGGTCTTGTCCACGCCCAACTTTCCAGGCTTGATGAGCGATGCCAGCACCGCCACGCTGTCGTCCACGTCATCATATTCGACGATCTTGGCCGCACCCTGTCGGCCGGTTAGCGCAAACATGCGGTTTGCGATCAACGTCACCTCGCCTGACGCGTCGATCAGCAGTGCCTGTAGCCGCTCGCCCATCGGGCACCAAATGCCGCTGAGGTAGTAAATCGATTCGATGGAGCTGACCAGTATCTGCTCGAGACCTTGGCCGAGCATGCCCGCCGCGACGCGGGCGATCCGGGATGGGTTCATAGTGCGTTCCTCCTATCTGTGCGTGATCCGCTCATTGACCGACGCTGGACAGACAAAATGGGTGACCAGCCGGGTCGAACATGACGGTGGACGTGGTGAAGTATTGCTCGTCTGCCTTTGTCGCGCCGCATCGCAAGGCGTGGGCCACCGAATCCGCGAGGTCATCCACCAGCAGATCCATGTGGGCCATCTGCTGCTGCTTGTCCTTCTGCCAAGGCCAGACCGGGGGCACATACGCCTCGACCGTCTGAAAGGCCATGATGAGGCCCTGAGGCGTGTGGATGCCCGCCCATCCGCCGCCGCTGATCGTCTTTTCCCAACCGGTCAGTTCGGCGTAGAAGTCCGCCAAGGCATCCGCATCCAGGCAGTCCAGCGCCATGCCGATGACAGATTTGATCATGTGCGTTCTCCTTTCTCAAGGGACTGTGCTTTGATCACCCAGAATCCTTTATCGCGCTCGATGACCTCTGCTTTGCCGTACACATCCTCCAAGCACTTCAGGGCAGACGGCGCTCCGTGCTGCTTGCGAATGACGACATACAGTGCGCCGCCGGGCGAAAGTCTTTCCTTCGCCGCTTCAAACAGCCCGTAAATCACTTGTTTGCCCGCGCGGATGGGCGGGTTGGTGATGACTGCGTCAAACAGGCCCTGCAGCGCGTCAAATCCCTCCGACCGCACTGCCATGGCGTTCTGCGCCCGATTGCGCTCGATGTTCTTTCGCGCCAGCAGTACGGCCCGTTCGTTTACATCCGACAGCACCAATTGTGCGCTCGGGTACTTCTTCGCCAGCAGCACGCCCACCGCGCCCCATCCACAGCCCAGGTCCAGCAGTCGGCCAGACAACACCGGCAGCGACTCCACCAGCAACCTGCTGCCATAATCCAGCCCATCCTTGGAAAAAACACCCGCGTCGGTGTCAAATGTCAGTACCAAACCCAGCGCGCGCACGGTCAACTCGCTGGGTCGGTGGGCGGAACCCGGGTTTTGTGTGTAATAATGGTCGGACATATGTACGCCTCAATTCCGGTCCAGCGAGACCAATTGGTATAGATGCACCGTTTCTGCCTCCGTCAGCGCCCGCCACTCACCGGGCGCCAGGGATGGATCCAACACAATGCCCCCGATGGACATCCTCCGAAGCCGCGTTACAGGGTGTCCCAGCGCACCGAACATGCGCTTGACCTGATGGTACTTGCCCTCGGTCACGATCAGCTCGGCCTCGGACGCCTCCGCATTCGCGCGCAGGATGACCATCGCGGCGGGCTTGGCAGTGAAGTCTTTGAGGGGGATGCCCTCGGCCATGCGCAGCACATCGCCTTCCGTCAGTTCACCCTCCACCGCGGCCACGTAGCGCTTTTCCACCGCTCGCTTGGGCGAGATCAGCCGGTGCGCCAGCTGGCCATCGGTCGTCAGGATCACCAGGCCCGACACATCCCTGTCCAGCCGCCCCACAGGGCCCAACTCCGCACGGCGCTTTTCTGGCGGGATCAGGTCGAGCACGGTGGGCTGACCGCGCACATCTTCCGTGGCGGTGAGATAGCCTGCGGGCTTGTGCACCATCAGGTGCCGGTGGTTCTCTAGGCCCACGGGCGCGCCGTCGAGGTAGACGGTATCGCCATCCGCCACGTGAACGGACGCATCGCGCATGGCTGCATCAGAGACGCGCACGCGGCCGGCGGCACACAGGGCTTTCGCTTGCTTTCGGGTATAGCCCAGCAGGGACAGGTATTTGTCGAGTCGCAAGGACGTGACCTCCCGTCGGTTGATCGAACCCATCATAACATTTTTTCCCGCCACTGGCAACCAAATCCGCGCCCTTTGCAAGGCAAACGCAGGAAGCCAAAGCGCATGGCGCTTGATGACAATTGCATGACATGCGCCCCGATTTATGTCGTCCTGAGCGCCCAAAAGGCCCTTCGCCGGCGCTCAGGAGGACACCGTTGAGTCGTAGCGGCATTCATGTGTGCCCGATCCAAAATCGCAAAAGCCCCGACCGCGCTTTTAGCGGCAGGGGCTTTTGCTTTTTGAGGGGTTTGGGGTAGGGTTTGTGGGCCCCTTCACAGCGTCTCACGACGCCGATCGCAGGTGTGAATTGTTTGTTTGATTTACTTTGTCTGTTTGTTTTATCTGCTTTTGTTCGTGTTTGGTTTTTGCTTACAATGTCAGTATAGGCAGGAATGGTTACGTAGAGCGTTACATATTATCAATCTGAAATACTTAACAATGTAATAATATTGTCCGATGCAGTATCGCGCCACCAAGAACGCATGTAAAATTCTAACACGACCACTTTGGCACTGGCGTAAAGTGCAAAAATCGTGCTATAATATATAGAAGGAAAATGTTTTTTGGCATCATTTTCGCGCAAGGTTGCGCGCGCGGAAGGGGAGCAATCATGTCGGAACAAAACCACAACAACGGTTATGACGAGAGTCAAATTCAAGTGCTCGAGGGCCTGGAAGCGGTGCGCCGCAGGCCGGGCATGTACATCGGATCGACGGACGAGCGGGGTCTGCACCACTTGGTCTACGAGATCGTGGACAACGCGGTGGACGAGGCACTGGCGGGTTTCTGCGAAAGCATCATCGTGACGCTGCACAAAGACGGCTCGGTGTCCGTCGTCGATGACGGCCGCGGATTCCCTGTGGGCATTCATCCCAAAATCGGCCGTCCCGCAGTCGAAGTGTGTTTGACCATCTTGCACGCGGGCGGCAAGTTTGGCGGCGGGGGATACAAGGTCTCCGGCGGCCTGCACGGCGTTGGCGCGTCGGTTGTCAACGCGCTGTCGAGCCACTTGCAGGCAAACGTCTACCAGGATGGCAAAATCTATCAGCAGGAGTACGAGCGTGGCAAGATCCTGTACGACCTGAAGGTTGTGGGCGAGACCGACCGGACGGGCACCACGATCCGATTTTGGCCGGACATCAAGACCCATGAGGATCCGGAACCGGGCATTTTCGAAACCGGAACGTTTGACTTTGACGTACTGCGCACGCGCTTCCGCGAGATGGCGTTTTTGAACAAGGGCATCCGGATTGAGCTGAACGATGAACGCGCAGACCCCGCGCTGCAGAAAGTGTATCACTATGAGGGCGGCATTGTGTCGTTCGTGGAGTATCTGAACAAGAACAAGCAGCCGCTGTTCAAGCCGCCGGTCTACATTGAGGGCGTGAAGGACGATGCGACGGTCGAGATCGCGATGCAGTGGAACGACGGATACAATGAGAGCGTGTACTGCTTCGCGAACAACATCCATACGCCGGAAGGTGGCACGCATCTGGCGGGTTTCCGCTCGGCGCTGACGCGGGTGGCGAACGATTATGGCCGCAAGACGGGCATGTTAAAGCCCGCCGACGCCAATTTGACCGGCGAGGACATTCGCGAGGGCCTGACGGCAATCGTGTCTGTCAAACTGGTGGAGCCGCAGTTTGAGGGCCAGACCAAGACCAAGCTTGGCAACAGCGAAGTGAGGCCCATGGTGGACGCGCTGGTGGCGGAAAAGCTGGCCACATTCTTCGAAGAGAATCCGGGTACAGCCAGGGCGATCCTGGACAAGTGCCTGTCAGCCGCCCGGGCCCGCGAAGCTGCCCGCAAGGCCCGCGACCTGACCCGGCGCAAGACGGCTCTGGAGTCGGGCGCACTGCCCGGCAAATTGGCTGACTGCTCAGAGCGCGACCCCAGCAAGTGCGAAATTTTCCTGGTTGAAGGCGACTCTGCAGGCGGCAGCGCGAAGACGGGCAGGGACCGTCACTTTCAGGCGATCCTGCCCTTGCTCGGCAAGATCCTGATCGTGGTAAAGACGCGGATGGACAAGGTCTTGGCCAACAACGAGATCAAGGCGATGATCACGGCGTTCGGCGGCGGGTTCGGTGCGGACTTTGATCCGGAGCGGCTCAGGTACCATCGGATCGTATGCATGACGGACGCCGATGTGGATGGAAGCCACATACGCATTCTACTCTTGACGTTTTTTTACCGGCACATGCCAAGGCTGATCGAGGACGGATATGTGTACATTGCGCAGCCGCCGCTATACAAGGTGAGCCGGGGCAAACAGGTGCGGTACGTGTACACGGATCCGGAACTGCAGGCGCTGCTCTCTGAGATGGGCGACAGCGCGAAGCCGGATATTCAGCGATACAAGGGCTTGGGCGAGATGAACCCGGAGCAGTTGTGGGAGACGACGATGAACCCGGAGACGCGGAGCATGTATCGGGTCACGCTGAAAGACGCGATTTCAGCAGACGAGATGTTCACGCTGCTGATGGGGGACGAGGTTGAGCCACGAAGGGAATTTATTCAGGAGCATGCGAAGCTCGTCGAGAATCTCGATATTTAACCCCTGCCCACGTCAGAACCCAGCGAAGCGCACTGAGGAGTCCAGAGGAGCTCAGCTCCTTTGGCGGGCGTCCAGAGGGCGGAGCCCTTTGGTCCCCGAAGGGCGTACCCCCGGCTCCGCTCCCGCCGCAAGGCGGGTCTCCATCAGTGCCCCATCCCCCTCCCCGTTAAGGGGGATGGGGCACTGATGGAGACTTCCCTGCGAGGGAAGGGAACGGGGGCACGCGCTCCGCGTTCCAAGGGGCTTTGCCCCTTGGAACCCCACCAAAGGGGATCATCCCCTTTGGGATCCCCGGACGCTTCGCGGGGTTAGGACAAAGGTTAGGGAGTAAACGTACGGAGGTCATCCGCGTGAGCGACACTCAGAACATCGGCCACCTAATGCCCCTCGACATCGAGGACGAACTGAAAAAATCCTTTATATCCTACGCCATGGCCGTCATCGTCAGCCGCGCGCTGCCCGACGTCCGCGACGGCCTCAAACCCGTCCACCGGCGCATCCTGTATTCCATGACCGAACTGGGCAATACCCCGGACAAGCCCTACCGCAAGTCCGCCCGCATCGTCGGCGACGTGCTGGGCAAATACCATCCCCACGGCGACAGTGCGGTCTATGACGCCATGGTCCGGCTCGCCCAAACCTTCTCCACGCGCTACCTGCTCGTGGACGGACAGGGCAATTTCGGCTCCGTGGACGGTGACGGCGCGGCCGCCATGCGCTATACCGAGGCCCGGCTCTCCAAGCTCTCCATGGAGCTGGTCCAAGACCTCGAAAAAGACACCGTCGACTTCTACCCCAACTTCGACGAAACCCTCATGCAGCCGGAAGTGCTGCCCGCGCGGTTCCCGAACCTGCTGGTGAACGGGTCCAGCGGTATCGCCGTCGGCATGGCCACCAACATCCCGCCGCACAACTTGGGCGAGGTCATCGACGGCGTGGTGTACATGATCGATCACCCCGAAGCCACCTGCGAGGACCTGATGCAGTTCGTCAAGGGCCCCGATTTCCCCACTGCGGGCATTATCTTGGGAAAAGCCGGCATCCACGAGGCCTATGCAACCGGCCGTGGCCGGATCATCACCCGCGCCCGCACCGAGATCGAAGCCATGGCCCAAAACCGGCAGCGCATCGTCGTCAACGAGATCCCCTACATGGTCAACAAGGCCCGCCTGGTGGAGAAAATCGCGGAACTGGTCCATGAAAAGCGGCTTGAGGGCATCTCAGACATCCGCGACGAGTCCGACCGCGTCGGCATGCGCATCGTCATTGAACTCAAGCGCGATGTGAACGCCAATGTCGTCCTCAATTATCTCTACAAACACACCCAGATGCAGGAAACCTTCGGCGTGAACATGCTCGCCCTGGTCAATGGCGAGCCCAAGGTGTTGACGCTGCGCGAAGTGCTGTTCCACTATATCGAGCACCAAAAAGAGGTCATCACCCGGCGCACCCGTTATGAGCTGGACAAGGCCGAGGCCCGCGCCCACATCCTGGAAGGACTGCTGATCGCCCTTGACCGCATCGACGAAGTCATCCGGCTGATCCGCCAATCCCGCACCGATGCCATCGCCAAGGAAGCGCTGATGGAGAACCTCGGCCTCTCCGACAAGCAGGCCCAGGCCATCCTCGACATGCGCCTGCGCCGCCTCACGGGGCTCGAGCGTGACAAGATCCAGGAGGAATACGACGAACTCTTGGTGCTCATCGCGCACCTCAAGGACGTGCTCGCAAACGAATGGATGGTGCTGGATATCATCAAGACAGAGATCCTGGACATCAGGCGCCGCTATGCTGACGGGCGCCGCACGGAGATCACCCACATGGATGGCGAGATCGACATGCTGGACCTGATCCAGGCCGAGGACATGGTCGTGACGCTCACCCACTACGGCTATGTCAAGCGCATCCCCAAGGGCACCTACCGCGCCCAGCGCCGCGGCGGCAAGGGCATCACCGGCACGTCCACCCGCGAGGAGGACTTCGTGGACCAGCTCTATGTAACGAGCACACACGACCCGCTGATGTTCTTCACCAACCGTGGCCGCGCTTTCCAGTTGATGTGCTATGAGATCCCCGAGGCCAGCCGCACCGCGCGCGGCACCGCGATTGTGAACCTGTTGCAGCTGGACGGCGGCGAAAAGGTGACCGCGATGCTCCCCGTGCCCGCAGAAAAGGTCGAAGGCCACTATCTGGTCATGGCCACCCGGAACGGCACGATCAAGCGCACAGAGCTGTCTGAGTTCACCAACCTGCGCCGGAACGGACTGATCGCGATCGTGCTGCGCGAGGACGACGACCTGATCGGCGTCGCGCTCACCGCGGGCGACAGCGCGGTTCTGATCGGCTCCAAGCTGGGCATGGCCATCCGGTTCCCCGAGTCCGACATGCGCCCCATCGGCCGCGCCTCCATGGGCGTGCGCTCCATCGACCTTGCGCCC
>JAVBTW010000039.1:0-3647 GCA_031555975.1 Eubacteriales bacterium | reverse complement strand
GGGCCGCGCATGCTGGGGAAGGTCCCTCGCTGCGCTCAGGATGACAGGGGAGTGAGGGATGGGTGTCGCCTTGGCCTGCGCGATTGGCCCACGTTTGCGTTCCGAACTTCACAAACTGTTCGGTTGCCATTCTCGGCTGGGTGGCTTATAATTGATGCGATAACCGACATCATGGGAGGCCGCACATGCCCAGAATTGAAGGCGTCGTGGACGACGTGGTGTTTCGCAACGAGTCGAATGGCTGGACGGTGCTGGCCATCAAGGCGGGGCGGGAGCGGTTTTCCGCAGTGGGGTCCATCGCGCCGATCAACGCGGGCGAGCGCGTGGCCATCGAGGGCGAATGGGCCGAGCACCCGGATTATGGCCGTCAGATCAAGATCGGCACCCTCGAATCCATCCGGCCGACCACGGCTTCCGGCATTGAGCGCTATCTGGGCTCCGGCGTGATCCGCGGCGTGGGCCCGGCCACGGCGAAGCTGATCGTGCACCAGTTTGGCACGGCGGCGCTGGACGTGCTGGACATGAACCCGGAGCGGCTGTGTGAAATCCCGGGCATCGGCCCCAAGCGCGCGGAGATGATCGCGGAATCGTACCGCCAGCAGCGCGCGGCGCGGATGACCATGCTGTTTTTGCAGACTTACGGGCTCACGGCCCAGATGGCCGCGAAGGTCTACAAGACGCTGGGCGACAAGACGCAGGAGCTGGTCCGGCAGAATCCCTACATCCTGGTGGACAAGGTGGACGGCATCGGGTTTAAGACCGCGGACGCCATTGCTTTTTCGCTGGGCATTGAAAAGGAGAGCGAGTACCGCATCCGCGCCGGATTGCAGTATGTGATCTCGGAGGCCGTCAATTCGGCGGGGCACACCTACCTGCCCCTGGAGATGCTCACAGGCCAGGCGCAGCGGGTGCTGGAAGTGGATGAAAGCCTCGTTGACGACGCGCTGCGCGGGCTGGCGCTGGACTTTCAGCTGATCCGGACGGAGGTCTCAGGCGAGGTGCGGGTCTATCTGCCGCAGATGTACGAGGCGGAGGGCGAAGTGGCGCGCCGGATCGTGGACCGGCTGTCGGTGTTGCCGCTGGAGCGCGGAAGGCAGATCGACGCGCACATCGAGCGGTTTCAAAAGCGGCAAAGGGTGGAGCTGAGCCGGGAACAGCGCGAGGCCGTGCACGCGTCCATGGAATCGGCGCTGACCATCGTCACCGGCGGCCCCGGCACGGGCAAGACCACCGTGATCCGCTGCATCATTGAGCTGCTGGACCTGCACGGTGAGGTTTCGCTGTGCGCGCCCACGGGTCGCGCGGCCAAGCGCATGTCGGAGGCCACCGGACGCGAGGCCAAGACCATGCACCGGCTGCTGGAATACGGCGGGGAAGAGGGCGCGTTCCAGCGGAACCAGGACGCGCCGCTGGGCGCGGACGCGGTGATCGTCGATGAGATGAGCATGGTGGACCTCTTCCTGATGCGGTCGCTGCTCCGGGCGCTGAAGTCCGGCGCGCGGCTGGTGATGGTGGGCGACGCGAACCAGCTGCCCAGCGTCGGCGCGGGCAATGTGCTCAAGGACCTGATCTCAAGCCAGGCCATCCCCACGGTCTGTCTGACCGAAATTTTCCGTCAGGCGCAGCAGTCCATGATCGTCATGAACGCGCACAAGATCCTGCACGGCAGCATGCCGCAGCTGAACGGCAAGGGCACGGACTTTTTCATGGAGCGCACCCAACTGCCCCAGCAGGCCGCCCAGACGGTGCTGGCGCTGACTGCATCCCGGCTGCCGAACTACATGGGCCTGGACAGCCTGCGCGACATCCAGGTGCTGGCCCCGATGAAAAAGGGCGACGCGGGCGTGTTCGCGCTGAACCGGCTGCTGCAGGACCGCTTGAACCCCCGCGCGGACAGCAAACTGGAGCTGAACCGCGAGGGCGCGCTGATCCGCGAGGGCGACAAGGTGATGCAGATGCGCAACAATTATGAGCTGGAATGGCGGCGCGGCGGCGAGGCGGGCGAGGGCGTCTTTAACGGCGACATCGGGTTTGTGTGCCGGATCGACCTAGAGGAGCGCAGCGTGGAGGTCCTGTTCGACGACGACCGGGTGTGCGAATACGCGGAGGGCGATCTGGAGGACCTGGAACTGGCGTACTGCATGAGCGTACACAAGAGCCAGGGCAGTGAGTTCGAGTGCGTGGTGATGCCGGTGATGCCCGGCCCGCCGATGCTGTACACAAGGAACCTGCTGTACACCGCGGTCACCCGCGCCAAGCGGCTCGTGGTGCTGGTGGGCCGCGAAAACTGCGTGGAGCAGATGGTGAACAACGACCACATCGCCAAGCGGTACAGTGCCCTCTCCGAGCGGGTGGCCGAGATGGCGCGATCGATCAAATGAAGTGAGGTAATAAAAATGTCCAATCAAGAATTTCCAATTTTGGAGTTTGACCCGTCAAAGACCGCGGTCATCAATCCGGAGATGGTCATGCCGCGCCATCCGGAGATGCCGGAGTGCGCAGTGCTGTGCTTTTTCGCGGAGGCGATTGCAAAGCTGCTCGAGCGCCGCGAACACCGCGTGTTGGGTGTGCTGAAGGCGGAGTCGCTGATCATGCCGGTCTATGAGGTGGAGTCGGGCGGCAGAAAGATCGCGCTGGTGCAGGCGGGGGTCGGCGCGCCGCTGGCCGCCGGTCAGGTGGACGAGCTGATCGCCATGGGTGCGAGCAAATTCCTGGTCTGCGGCTCTTGCGGCGTGCTGCAAAAGGAGATCGCAGCCGGGCATCTGATCATTCCCGTCAGCGCCGTGCGCGACGAAGGCACGTCCTACCACTACGCGCCGCCGTCCCGCGAGATGAGCGCCGACCCGCACGCGGTGTCGGTCATCGAATCGACACTGCGCAGCAACAACCTGCCGTACATCGCCGCAAAGACATGGACGACGGACGCGTTCTACCGCGAGACGCCGGAAAAGGTCGCGCGAAGGGTCGCGGAGGGCTGCGTCACGGTGGAGATGGAGGCGTCTACCTATATGGCCGTGGCCCAGCTTCGGGGCGTGACCATGGGCCAGATCCTGTATGCGGGGGACAACCTCGGCGGCGAGGAATGGGACCGGCGCGGCTACACCGACCGCCACGATGTGCGCGCGCAACTGCTGGACGTGACGCTGGAGGCGTGTTTGGCGCTGTAGGGAGCGGAAGAACGGGAGCGACGTGGGCGGAAGAACGGGAGCGATGTGGGCGGTAGAACGGGAGCGATGTGGGCGGCGTCACTCCACCTACGACGACACTCCCCGCCACCCACGTTGTCATCCTGAGAGCAGCGAAGGACCTTCCCTGGCCGCGCGCCTTCTCAGCAAGGGAAGATCCTTCGACTGCGCGCTCCGCGCTCCGCTCAGGATGACCGCGCTTGGCGGCGCTCCGCGCTCCGCTCAGGATGACCGCGCTTGGCGGCGCTCCGCGCTCCTGCCAGAATGACCGCGCTTGGCGGCGCTCCGCGCGCCCCCATGGTCATCCTGAGCGCAGCGAAGGACCTTCCCTGGCCGCCACCTTGTCAGCGAGGGAAGATCCTTCGACTGCGCGCTCCGCGCTCCGCTCAGGATGACCGCGCTTGGCGGCGCTCCGCGCTCCGCTCAGGATGACCGCGCTTGGCGGCGCTCCGCGCTCCTGCC
>JAVBTW010000151.1:0-12075 GCA_031555975.1 Eubacteriales bacterium | reverse complement strand
AGGATGTCGGACTCCACCCGTTCCAGCCTGGGCTTGGCGATCTTGAGATTATCCGCCTCGATCCCGAAGGTGATGTACTTCATCTTCATCAATCCGTTGTTGCCCTTGGCCAGTTGCGCGCGCAGCATGTCGGCGTACTCGGCGCGGATGGCGTCGTAGGCGTCATCCTGCACCGGGATGTCGATGGACTGCTGGAACGCGCTCATGCCGCCGTAGCGGTTGATGAAGGTGAGTTGCACGCTGATCGAGGCGTCGAAGTAGTTGAGGAAATCGCAATATCCCTCGAAGATCTGCGTCTTGTCCTCGTTCTGGGCCAGCTGATAGTTGATGTCCTCGAACGCGATGGTCTTGGTGAACCGGTGGGTGTCCACCCGGCAGATGCCGTCGCGGAACATCTGCTTGTAGGGGATGGACTGCTGCGCCGTGTGTGGCACACTCTTCTTGAACATGCGAAAGCCGCCCGGCTTCCTGGGCGGCTTCTGATCCGCGGATGGCTTCCGCGGCTTGCCGCGGCGCTTCTGCTCAGCGGCCTGATCTCGCTTTAGCTGCGCCTCGGCGGCGCGCAGGCGCTTTTGCTGCGTCCGCTCCTTTGTGTCCCTCAATGCGTTTTCCCTCCTTCCGCAGGTATTCGTACAGGTTCTCAGTCTTGTATGGACGCGCGCCCGGCCACAGCACGCGGGCGCGAATCACGTTGCGCGCGATCTTCTCCGCGGGCTGGCCGTCGCGCTCGAACATCGCTAGAAAGAACAGCGGCAGCATCAGCGCGATCATGAGCAGCGCTGCGATGTCGTTGCCGAGGCTCAGCCGCGTGAACAGGTAGGTTGGCACGCCCACACCGGCCGCCGCCGAGAAACAGATCAGCTGACGCTTGGTCAGCCCCAGCGCCAGCTTGGTCTTCACCTTGGTCAGATCCTTGGGCACGGGTACGAAGGGCATGGTATCTCCTCCCCCCTACCGCTCGAATGCGGCGCGCCCGGCGGACGACTGCGCGATGGCGGCTTGGTAGCTGTCCAGCACGGCGCGGTTTAGCCGCTGCCGAAACGCAGTGTTCGCCGGATAACAGATGTCGTGGTACTCGCCCGCGGCGTCCTGGGTGCGCGGCATGCTCACGAACGTGCCGTTCTCGCCGGTAATCACCTTGATGCCGTTTGCCACGAAGCAGTCCGCGATCTTTACGCTGGCGAAGGCCAGCAGGTTGCCCTTGTCCGCCTGCGGGTATACCCGCACGTCCAGGGGGAGTTGGTTGTTGGTGTTCGGATTCGTGTCCATCATAAGGTTCATTCCTTTCCCGCATCAGTGCGCGTTGAAGATGGATTTGGCGATGCGGCCCGTCATGAACAGCGCGAAGCACAGCAGCACCGTGTAACCTGCGCAGGTCCAGATCGCCACATGGATGTTGTCGGACACCGTGATCCCCTGCACCAACACCGCGTAGATCGCCACACAGATCATGATCAGGAACCCCTGGAACCCCAGCGCGAACAGCGATTTCAGGTAGTTGTTGCCCATCTGGCCCCAATCCCGGTTCACCATGGTGGATAGCGGGATCGCGGCGATGGAGCAGAACACGTAGATCTCGATCATGCGGCCCACGATCACGATGAAGATGCACAGCGAGATCGCCTTCATGGCGAAGGACAGGATCAGAGATTCCATGTACAGGCCGATGAGGGCGGACCACTCCATGGCTTCCAGCGTTTGTTGAAGGGTGTCCAATTGAAGTGTGATGTTGGTGCTGCCGCTGATGATGCCCGCGCTGCCCTGCACCACGTGTTGCGCCATGCCGAACACCGCCATCACGATGTCGAAGGTGTGCGTCACGATGTACACCGCCACGAACGTCTTGAAGATCCACTTGAAGAACATGAATGTGTCGGTATCGTGCATGTTGTTCTTGTCGATGATCATGTTGATCAGCTCGTAGCACATCACGAACGTGAGGATCATCCCCGCGATGGGGATGATCACGGTGTCGGATAGGGATCGGATCATGGAAAAGATGCTGCCGTTCCAGCCCTGGGGCGTCTGGCCAACCTGGGTGGCGATCTCACCGACCTTGGTGTTGATCTCATCGAACATGCCGGTGAAGTTCGCCGTGATCCCGCCGACCAGCGCCTCCTTGATCCACTCCTGGATTTGGTTCCATAGGAAATCCATACGCTTTTACCCGAACAGGCCGGAGAGCATCGGCACCAGATTGAGGCCGATGAGCACCACGCCGCCGCCCGCCATAAGTTGCTTGATGCCCTGGGATTTGGAGCCCGGGTTGTCAGCCCCGTATCCTTCCAGCAGGTTAATGACGCCCCATACGGCGAGGCCAGCGCCCAGCGCCGTGACCAAGATTTGCAGGGTGTTGATGGCTTCCGAGAAGAATTCCATGTGCGTGCCTCCTTTTTCTTGTCGGTCGGGTGGGTTACGGAGTGTAGATATGAAAAACAGCGCCCGCAGGCGCTGGAAACATGAATAACGGGCAGATGCTTGATTGTTTGCCCGTTTCCGCATATAATAGAATCAAGAGAAATCTTACTTTCAATGCAACGCGGAAAGGAGATGTGAAGATGGAACTTGCGAAGATCACCACGCGGGGGCAGATTACGCTCCCCATCGAAATACGAAAGAAGCTAGGCGTCAAGGATGGCGATAAGGTCGTGTTCATCGAAGAAAACGGCCGCATCATCGTGGAGAACGCCGTCAAGGTGGCGCTGCGCGACGTGCAGACGGCATTCCAGGGTGAGGCTGATCGGCTCGGCATCCAGAGCGAGCAGGACGTGGTAGACATGGTGAAGGAAGTGCGCCGGGAGATGTGGGAGGAAAAACATGCGCGTCATGATTGACACCAATGTTCTCATCTCGGCGGCGCTGTTCTCCGGCGAGCGGATCAATGCGGTGCTGATCAAGGCGGCGACGGACCACAAGCTGCTCATCTCCGCGCAGGTCATTGAGGAGTTGTACCGGGTCGTGGAGCGGAAGTTCCCGCAGAAGACAGCGGCGGTCGATGATTTCCTCACAAAGCTGCCGTTCGAGTATGTGTATTCGTCCAAGCAGCCGCAGCCCGGCCTGTTCGAGATTCGGGACGAGAAGGATTACCCGATCCTCTATACGGCCATCGTTGAAGGCGTAGACGTGTTCATCACTGGCGACAAGGATTTTCAGGGGCTTGGGCTGGAGCAGCCAGAGATCGTGTCGCCTTCCGAGTTTCTGGAGCGGTTTTAGGCGGAGCCTTCCGTCGGGTCCTCCATTTCGAACACCTCAAACTCATCCTCTGGCTTGATCCTGAGCCGGGTGGATAGATACTTGTCCACGTCGAACGCATTGCGCCTGTCGAAGTCCGACAGGCGTTTGTAGTTGGGGTGCTTGGTGAGGTCGTACTTGCTGGACAGGAACGGCCTGACGCCGCGCAATTGCAGGATGCACTTGCCGCCGTCCAGCACCGCCAACTCGTCTACGGTCATCAGGTCCTTGCCGAGCTTCTGGAAGTTCTGGCCGTGGCTCTCCTGGTTGCCCTTGGTCACGCTGGTGTTGTACAGGTCGATGGTCTCCTTGCCCAGCGTCTTCGACAGCTCATCCAGCGTGGTGCGCTCCGAACCGCCCAGGAACACCCGTGAGTCGCAGTTGCCGATGATGGTGTCCATGTGATCCTTGTACATCGCCTTCAGCTGGCTCTGCGCCTGCAGGAAGATGCACGCGGACATCTCGCGGCTGCGGATGGTGGCGATCAGTTTCTCGAACTGTGGGATCTGGCCGATGTTTGAGAACTCGTCCAGCAGGAACCGCACATGCACCGGCAGCCTGCCGCCATACACGTCGTCGGCCTTGTCGCACAGCAGGTTGAACAGCTGCGCGTACATCATCGCCACGAGGAAGTTGAAGGTGCTGTCGGTATCTGAGATGATGACGAACAGTGCGGTCTTCCGGTCGCCCAGCGTATCCAGCTCCAGCTCATCATAGGAAATCAGCTCGCGCAGCTCGGCGATGTCGAACGGAGCCAGCCGAGCGCCGCAGGAGATCAGGATGGACTTGGCCGTCTTGCCCGCCGCCAGCTTGTACTTCTTGTACTGACGCACGGCAAAGTGCTCCGGCTCCGACTGCTCCAACGCCTCGAACATGAGATCCACGGCGTTCTTGTAGCCTTCATCCTCCTCGCGCACCTCCATGGCGTTAATGAACTCCACCAGCGTGTTCAGATTGCGCTCGTGCTCGGGGGCTTGGTAGTGGATGTAGCCGATCAACGCCGTGTACAGCAGCGTCTCGGCTTTCACCCAGAAGTCCTCCCCGGACTTGGTGCCCTCACCCTTGGTGTTGGCGATTAGCGCGGTGACCAGCTTCAGGATGTCCTTCTCTGAATGGATGTACGCGAACGGATTGTAGTGCATAGATTTCTTGAAGTTGATGGTATTCAGCACCTTGATCCGATAGCCGCTCTCCTTGAGCAAGCTGCCGCACTCGACGATCACCTGCCCCTTGGGATCGGTAACGACGTAGCTGGAATGCAGCTGCATCAGGGTGGGTTTGAGCCAGAACCGCGTCTTGCCAGAGCCGGAACCGCCGACGATCAGCACGTTCTTGTTGCGGGCGTGCTTGGGATTCTTGGGGCGGTTGTCCAGTGTGAGCCGCTCGGTGGCGGTGAGGATGATGTTATTCTCGGGCACGGGATCGACGAACGGCTTGATGTCCGCAGGGGTTCCCCAGCGGGCGCTGCCGTACTCCACGTCCTTGCGGTACTTCTTGGCGTTCACCCGCTTGACGCGCACGACGGCGAACACCGCCGCGGTGCCCATGAGGCCCACCAGCAGATCGTGCGGCTGGAAACCGAACGCCGGGCGCGCCAGCGCGTCGTTCAGCCCGCCGTTGAGCACGCCCGCCAGCTTTTGCAGCAGATCATCGCCTGCTGCCAGCCGGTACGCCTCGCCCAGCTTGGCGCAGAACCAGAAGATCGCCGCGTAAGGCAGATTGGGCAGCAGGTGCTTTTTGATCACGGGAATGACGTTCATATCGCCAGCTCCTTCTGCTTGTTGCGCACTGGCTCGGTCCTGACCCTAACGTGTCGCTGCGCCTGATGCAACGCATCCAGCACGGAGGGCCTGTCCGCACCGCGCTTCACACTTCTGACGGTAAACTCCTTGAACGTGGCAGTGAGCGCGTCAGCGTCACGCGCCTTGAAGAACACCATCCACTTGGGAGGCGACACCGAATCATCGCGCCGCAGCGCGAAGTCCACGCCGTACTTGCGCGCCACGCGCTCGAAAGACTTGATATTGTCGTTGGTGATTTCGATGGTCTGCATTCCCGCGTTATGTCGGGCGAGCTGTTTTACCGACTGTCTGCCGTGGTGCGGTTCGTGGCGCTTCTGCCTCATCTTGCGCAACGCTGCCGAAACCATCTTGACCAGAAGCCCTTTTGTCAGCTTCGCGGCGCGGGTCGTGAGGGCAATGCTTCGTTGCGTCACTTCTTCCTGCATGTGCGATCATCTCCTTCCGTTGCAGGCGAAATATTGGATGGCAGTTACTGCGCCGCCTGTTTTACCTTCGATTTGATAGCCAGTATGCCGTCCAGCGTGGTCGTGGTGATGCGCAGCCTGAGCGCCAACAGGATCTCGCACATCATGCCGTCGCTGATGGTGTCGCCGCACACGATGAGCACATGGCAGCGGCGCAGCAGGTGTTGCGCCATCTCCATGCCAGTCTTGCGCTCCTCGGGGATGTATGCATTTAGAAACTGCGGGAACAGCAAATGCGGCGCAATGGGCGTGTAGCCCGCCTCGTACACCTGACGGCAGTAGGCGCGTGCATTGTGTTCGTTAGCAGGCACGTCGCCCCGGTAGGGTGAGCAGATATAGGCAAACGGTCGATGGGTCATGATGAAAACCTCCTCTAACGCAAAACAGCCGCCCGATCGTATGGACGGCTGGGTTCAGAATATGCTCTTTTTTGATGCAGCATGGTCTGGATCGCTTCGTTCCAGTCCTTGCCGATGGGCGGCGGACGATCAGTGATCTCGCGGATACAGCGGGATAGCACGGCATCTGACTGAATCTCGGCCCGGATTTTTGCCATACCATCCATTCCGGCCCTGTCGTTGTCCAGGCAGAGCGTGACGTGATCCGCTTCCAGATGGGCATTGATGAACCGCAGGAACGCCAGCGGCGACGTGCCGCCCAGCGCGAGATAATGTGCGTGCTGCCAGTCCTCGTTATGGAGCTTGCGCAGCGTCACCATGGACAACGCGTCAATGGGACTCTCGAACACCATGACAAACCTGCTGGGTGAGGGCGGCGACAGCCGGAACCCAAACCGCTTATCGCTGCTTTCCACGTCCAACTTGAAGTCGCCACTGGTGCCACGTATACAGGCGAAGCGCGGCTTCCCGGTTTCATCCTGACCGACGAATACACAGTTGTGTGTTCCGGCGCTTTCGTACAGCGTATTCGCCCTGACGCAGTGGTCGATGATCTCCCGGTCGATGCCGCGCCTTATCAGGTATGTGATAACACGGGCATTTTCTCCATTTCGAGGCGGTAGCATGAACGGTGCGGCACTTGTGGGCGTGCGTGCCCGGGAGATTACCGGCTGGGAAGGAAGATCAGGGGTCCGCTCACACAGCTGCCGCACCGCCTCCACGAACGGTATGTTCCGCACCTTGATGAGAAAATCCAGCGCCGTCCTGCCGCCGATGTTCTGACTGAACCAGTGCCACTTGCCATTGCTGATCTTCAAACTATCGTGCTCCTTAAGGCAATACTCGCTGGGGCCGGTCTTGCGCAGTGCGCCCGGCTCCTCCCGCTGTAGGTAAGCCAGCAGGTCAATTTGCTTGGCCTGCTCGACCTGCGTTTTGTTTACACCCGGCATGATGATCCTCCTTTCTGGAAACAGAAAAAGGACGTCCATGTTCGAACGCCCATCGTTGGGTGTACAGGGCTGCTTAGTTTTTCTTCCCAGCAGGTAAGCTCCCTACCAGCTGGTGAGGGGGTGCGGGGGAGGATTGATGGTGCTCATCCCGAAAGAAGGGCAGACTTCACCCAGGGTGAAAACTAGTCAGGCGTCGGACGCGGCGATGTCTCCAATGACGTCGTCGTAGTCGAGCAGGAACTCAAACAGATAGCGGTTTAGCGCCTCAGGGTGGGATGAAATCGCGGTAATGGGTTCGGGCACGTCCAGACCAAGGATACCGTACAGGATGGTGATGAACTCAAACAAATCCGCTTGCTTGCCATTGGAATACAGGCTTGTCATGAAGCTGTAGATGCGGGTCGCCGTATCTGCGTCGCCCCCGGTGAGCGTCCAGAGTGTCTCGGCAAAATCGGGCGTGTGCGTGCCGGAGATGAGATTCAGCTCGTCCATGTCAACGGCTCCATCGGGTAACAAAACGCCTTCGTCCGTGAGTTGTGTTATCAAGGGTTCCATGATGCCACCTCCCCAAAATCCCGTATTTCCTCGCTTTCCAGCGCAGGTCGCTTTATAGGTGTTTACAGAGTTTGATAACATTTTTACAACACGGGCCGCGGATATGTTCTTGTCGAAGGATGAATATGCACCATGTTGATAACAGGTTTTTTGATAACATGGTCAACAATTTTGATGGGAGCTGCAGGTTGAAGGTTTCTAAGAAAAGGAAAAACCCAGCAAAACCTCGATTTTGCTGGGCCGGTGGCGGAGAGGGTGGGATTCGAACCCACGTGTGCTTTCACACAAACTGATTTCGAGTCAGCCCCGTTATGACCACTTCGATACCTCTCCACGATGGATTATGCAGTTTTTATGCGCCCTGTACATGATTTCGAGTCAGCCCCGTTATGACCGCTTCGATACCTCTCCAAGCACAATTGGTAGTATACGATATTGGGCGAGGGTTGTCAAGTTGATCCTTTGTGAGTTGGGTGGATTTAATAAAAAACACGCTGTGTTAACCATGGGATCGGTTGTGTTTGATATAATGGGGGTACTATTTGGCAGGTGAGGTGCGGAGATGGATTATCAGTTGATGATCGCGCGGGAGATTCTCGGTGCGCTCAAGGACGTTTATTCGGATGAGTCACTGACGGAATGCGAGGTTTTGGAGATGCTGGAGGCGCCGCCCGACCAGGCGATGGGTGATTTTGCGTTCCCATGCTTCCGGCTGGCGAAGACCTTGCGGAAGGCGCCGCCCATGATCTCAGACGCGCTGCAACAGGAGATCAAAGCCCCTTGGCTGGCTCGCGTGGCGTCGGTGAAGGGTTATCTCAATTTCTTCGCAGACCCGTCCGCGTTCGCAAAGGACGTGCTGGAGGTTGCGCATGCGCAAGGCGCGCGCTACGGGGCGAGCGATGAGGGCGCGGGCAAGACGGTCCTCATTGACTACTCATCCATCAACATCGCAAAAAAATTCCATATTGGGCATCTGTCGACGACCATGCTCGGGAATGCGCTGTACAAAATGTACAACTTTCTCGGCTACAGGTGCGTGGGGATCAACCATCTGGGCGACTGGGGCACACAGTTTGGGAAGATGGTTTGCGCCTACAAAAAATGGGGCGACCGGGCGACTGTGGAACGCGGCGGCGTGGATGAGATGATCAAGCTGTATGTGCGGTTTGACAAGGAGTCCGCGGACGATCCGGCTTTGGCGGATGAGGGCCGGGCCTGGTTCAAGCGGATCGAGGACGGCGATCCGGAAGCCATGGAAATCTTCAATTGGTTCAAAGCGGTGACGCTTGAATACGCAGATGGCATCTATCAGATGCTGGGCGTAAAGTTCGATTCGTACGCGGGTGAGTCGTTCTACATCGACAAGATGGGCCGCGCAATCGACGAGTTGAGGGATAAGAAGCTGCTTGTGGAGTCGGATGGCGCGCAGGTGGTAGACCTGGAGCCTTATGGAATGCCGCCGTACCTGATCATCAAAAAGGATGGCGCGACGCTGTATGCCACGCGGGATCTGGCTGCGGCGCTGTATCGCAAGGACACCTATGACTTCAGCAGATGCCTGTACGTCGTGGCGTATCAACAGGACCTGCACTTCCGCCAGCTCTTCAAGGTGCTGGAATTGATGGGCTACGACTGGGCGAAAGACATGGAACACGTCAGCTTTGGCATGGTGAGCTTCGAGGGTCAGGCACTGTCCACTCGAAAGGGACATGTGGTTTATCTTGACGATCTGTTGAACCAGTCAATCGAGAAGGCGCGGGCGATCGTGGAAGAAAAGAGCCCCGGTCTTACGAACAAGGACGAGGTCGCGCGGCAGGTGGGCATCGGTGCGGTGGTTTTCTTTGACTTGTACAACAACCGGATCAAAGACATCGATTTTTGGTGGGATCGGGCGCTGAACTTTGAAGGGGAGACGGGACCTTATGTGCAGTATACGCACGCGCGGTGCTGCTCAGTGCTGCGGAAGGCCGCGGAAGCCGGCGTCACCATTGGCGCATGCGACTATGGCGCGCTGTCAGATGATGAGGCGCGGGCGACGGTGAAATTGGTGAGCGAATTCCCGGCGCTGGTTCGGAGCGCGGTGGAGCGAAGCGAGCCTTCACTGGTGACGCGCTATTGTGCGGATTTGGCGCAGGCCTACAACAAGTTCTATTTTGAACACCGCATACTGGGCGAGGATAAAGGCGTGGAATCGGCGCGGCTCAGACTGACGGAGGTCGTTAGAAACACGATACGGACTGCATTGGGCCTGATCGGGATTGAATCGCCCGAGCGGATGTAGACAAACCACCATGCGTCCCATGAGGGGAAAACAGGGAGGTGCTTCTCCATGGACCCCATATACATCTTCGGGCATCGGAATCCAGACACGGATTCGATCGTCTCCGCCATGGCCTACGCTGCCGTCAGAAACGCGATCGGTGACCGTGCGTTTACGGCGCGACGGCTAGGGCCGGTGAGTGATGAAACCCAATCGATATTGGACCGGTTTGGATTCGAGGCCCCGGAACTGCTGCTGAACGTGCGCACACAGGTGCGCGACCTCGCCTACGACACGCCGCCGGCGCTGGACAGCGGTGTCACGATTGGACGGGCTTGGCAGGTGCTGCACGATGACCCCAGGACCCTGGCGCTGCCCATCACGTGCGAAGATGGCCAGCTCTTCGGCATGTTGACCCGGGGCGACATCGCCACCTTCGACATGTATAGTGTGGAGCATCCGGCGATTGACAACGTGCCGGTATTCAATTTGCTGGGGTCACTGGAAGGCCGGATCCTGAACGACACGGCGGACGTGTTCGATTCGCTGACGGGCAATGTATTGATCGCGCTTCCGATCTCATCCGATCGGGTTTCCAGCATTGGCCCGGAATCCATCGTGCTTTGCGGCGAACAGCCAGATCTGGTTCGGCGGTCCATTGATGCCGGTGCGCGCGCGGTCATCCTGTGCCAGAGCGCCTGCGCAGAACAGTTCATGGGCCTGAGCGCGCGGACATGTGTCATTACGACGCCATACGACGCGTACAAAGCTGCGCGGATGATCTACCAGTCGATCCCCGTGAGCCGCGTGTGTCACACAACAGACCTGGTCCACTTCCGTCTGGATGACTACATCGACGATGTGCGCGAACAGATGCTGCAGTCGCGGTTCCGGTCGTACCCCATTTTGGATGCACAGGGCCAGGTTGTGGGCACGCTGTCGCGATATCACCTGATTCGGCCCAAGCGCAAGCGCGTGGTGCTGGTCGACCACAACGAGGCGAGCCAGAGTGTGTCCGGATTGGAACAAGCCGAGATCGTGGAGATCATCGACCATCACCGGTTGGCCGATGTCCAGACCGGTAGCCCGATTTACTTTCGGAACGAACCTGTCGGCGCTACAAGCACGATCATCGGATCGATCTATCAGGACAAGGGCCTGATGCCGCCACCGAAACTGGCGGGGCTGATGGCGGCGGCCATCGTGTCGGACACCGTGATGTTTAAATCGCCGACCTGCACGGAAAGGGACCGCCGGATGGCGGAGCGGATGGCGCGAATCTCCGGTGAATCGCTGGACGAGCTCGGGTATTCGATCTTTTCACAGTCTACCAGTGAAGACAAGCCGGCAAAAGAACTGGTCTATCAGGACTTCAAGGAGTTTCACATTGCGGGCCATTCGCTGGGCATCGGCCAGGTCACATGCATGGACAGCGAGCGGGTGCTGAGGCGCATGGAGGAGTTCCGCAACGTGATGGAGTCCGCCGCGCAGAAAAACGGGTATGACATGACGCTGCTGATGCTGACCGACGTGCTGCGCGAAGGCACGGAACTGGTTTTCGTGGGCCCGGTTGACGTGATCAATCAGGCATTCAATGTGGTGGCGGACGGCGGACATGTGTTCTTGCCGGGGATCGTTTCGAGGAAAAAGCAGGTTGTGCCGATGCTGTCTTTGATGTGGGGTTAAGAGGACTGCGCAGCATATTACACCGAATAAACGCACGTGCCACACGGCTCCGGCGCAGTGGAATGCAGTACTGCGGCACAAACACCTTTCTGACACAAGTGAGCCGCCCAGCGCATAGGATGCTCGCGGGAGGTGTCAATGAACTTGGACAACAGAAATTGTTTGATCGCCCGATTGATTATCATCATCGTCGGCTTGATCCTCGCAGTGGCCACGGCGGGCCTGTTTGCGGGCGGCCTCATCTCTGAAGCCGCACTGCCGATTTTATTCCCCTTTACGGCTGCGGTTGGGGCGGTCGCGCTGGTGCTCGTGTTCCTCGCAATCATCATACCCAACCCGTATGAGTCCGTGCGCCGGTGCGTCATCTGCCTCGGCCTGCTGACTTTCGCGGCGGCGCTGCTGGTGCTGGTGTTGTCGCTGATCGCGTCTGTTACCACCATCGCGCTGATCCCCGTTGCCGGCGTCATCTTTGTGTTCTTCCTCGCGCTGGCATTCTGGATCGCGCTGATCGGCCTCTGGCAGTTTACACGGTGTTTGGCCGCGCGGTGCGGCTGATCGATTGATATGAGTCGATGAATCAGTGGGCCAGCCCACGAAGAGGACATCCCACGAAACGAAGGACCTCTCCCGACCAGACTGACGCGCTCCTGCCATGGAGACGTCGCCTGCAAGGGCGTGAGGTCCTTTGTTTTGATCTAAATTTGCGACAGCAGGGCGGACGCGCGGCCG
>JAVBTW010000119.1:0-10670 GCA_031555975.1 Eubacteriales bacterium | reverse complement strand
GCGCGTCAATCTCGCTGTCCGGCAGATCGTCCTCGTATTTCGCGGTCGTCACATCGCGGTACCAGCTGCGGTCCAGGATGGAAATCTGGCCGTCGGCGGGCGTCAGATGGCGGAACCGCGCCCACCAGGGATACCGACGCTCTGTGGGCGTGGCAGCGCGCACCGTGTGCACCTTGAATCCACGCGGGTCCAGGCTCTCAATCAGGCCCGCGATCATCTCGCCCTTGCCTGCGGCGTCAAAGCCTTCAAAGACGATCACCACCGGCAGGCCCAGTTGGCGCGCTTGCTGCTGAAGCACCGACATCTTCGTGCGCAGGTCGTCCATCTTTTCGGACACCTCGCGCCGGATGTCGGCCTGACTTGGCTTTTTGAGCATGTGTCTGCACCTCCCACCATTTGGGATGATTATACATCAAGTGTTAATCTTTTGCAAATCGTTCGTATGGCGGCATGGCGGATCAGCGTGGCATTGATCAATCCCGCCCTGCCAAGCCACCAGCAGCGCTCCGCGCCTGACGGCCACGCTGGACGTCGTCCCCAGAAATTCATTGCTGCACCCCAGCGGCACATCCGGCGTGAGCGCGGCGTTCTCCAATGGGTATTTCAGCCCATGCAAATCTACGCCCTCCGCCACCCCGCCCAGCGCGAATACCGACACATATCCTTTATGTGACGCATCAAATCTGACTTCGCCGTTCTCGACCACCGTCATCGCGGCGCCATTGCCCGCGATCATCCCGCGCGCGCCATGCCGCGCGATGAACAGCAGCGCCTGGATGTTGGCAAAGGTGTGATCGAACCTGCCGCCCAGCGCGCCGAGCAACACAATCCGGCCGTATCCCATGGAGAGCGCGGCCTTGATGGCGATCATCATGTCCGTGTCGTCCTTTTCCGGCGGAAACCGTTGAATCGGCACCTCGTCCGGCACCTCGCCGATGGAATCAAAATCCCCCATCAGCAGGTCCGGCGCGACGCCGATCTTTCGCAGATGCAGATACCCGCCGTCCGCGGCGATGACAAAATCGCCCTCCCGCTTCTCGAGCGCAGCGCCATCGAAATCGCCTGCGCCCACGATATAGCATGTGGCCATGGGCTCAGTTTTCCAGCATCGGCCGCAGCAGCGAGATCACGCGGTCGATGTCCTGGCGCGTCACGTCGTTGTTTGTCACAAACCGGAACCGCCCCTGATCGTCGCCGTTGATCTTGATGCCCTCGTGCAGCAGTTCGCCCGGCAGCCGGTTGATAAACGCGGCGGGCTTGTCGATGCCAAAGAACACCATGTTGATCTCCACCGCCGACGGGTCGATCTGGATGTGTGGCAGGTTGGCCAGTTCAGCTGCCAGGTATTTCGCGTTTGCATGGTCTTCGCCCAGCCGGCGCGTCATGTCTTTGAGCGCGATGATACCTGCAGCCGCCAGGAATCCCGCCTGGCGCATGCCGCCGCCGATCAGCTTGCGGTTCTTTCGCGCGCGCCGGATGAAGTCTTCCGAGCCGACCAGCAATGATCCCACGGGGGCGCACAGCCCCTTCGAGAGACAAGCCATCACGCTGTCCGCGCAGGCGGTGATTTGTTTCACGTCCACGCCCAGCGCCGTGGCCGCGTTGAACACGCGCGCGCCGTCCATGTGCACGGGAATGCCATGCACCTCGGCCACGGACTTGACCTTTTGCAGGGTTTCCAGTGGCACGACCCGCCCGCCCGACAGCGGCTGTTCCACGCAGATGAGGCCGGTTTCGGGATAGTGGATGTCCTCGCCGCGAATGCTGCGCTCGATCCAATCGGGGTCCGGAATGCCGTGTTCAAAGTTGAGCGGCTTCATAAAAGCGCTGGACAGCACGGCGGCTGCGCCCACTTCGTGCTCCATGATGTGGCTCTCAAGGCCCAAGATGACTTCATCGCCGCGGCGCACATGGGTCATGACGGCCAGCTGATTGCCCATGGTGCCGCTGGCCACAAACATGGCCGCGGGTTTGCCGAGCATTTCGGCGGCCAGGCGCTCCAGTTCGTTGATTGTCGGGTCGTCGCCATAGACGTCGTCGCCCACGGGCGCGGCATGCATGGCCTCGCGCATGGCCTGCGTGGGCTGGGTCACGGTATCGCTTCGCAAATCGATGATTTTCATGGTCAATGCACTTCCTTACATGTACATGCGTTGAGGTTTATTATAGCGCGAAGCGCTCAGGAATGCAATCACAAGCAGCACCGCAGCGCAGGCGCTTGACATCGCCCGGATTCCGTGCTACAATGCGCCTAGATTACATGCAAGGCAGGTATGTGGATGTCGGTTAGCTGATCATTGGGCGTATGGCGCAGGCTGGGACGGGGTCCAGCTTGTTTCTGTATGTCTCGATGTTTGCTTCCGCGTCCGGGGCCTGCTTTTTGTGTGCGCACATGCGCCGCGCCGAGCAACCCGGGAACGCCCGGGTTGTCTTGATTTTTGGCAAAAGAGGGAGTTATCAGCAATGGCCAACCGCGTGTACACCACCTTGGAATTTGACAAGATACTGGCGCGCCTCGCCGATCATGCGCTTTCTGACGGCGCGAAAACCCGATGCGAGGACCTGTCCCCCATTCTCAATCTCGACCTGCTCGCCGTCGCGCAGCGTGAAACACAGGACGCGCGCGCCCTCATCGAGGCCCTGGGCAATCCGCCCTTGCCCTATATGGCGGGCCTGGAGGACGGGGTGCGCCTGGCGACCCAGGGAGGGCTGCTCTCGGCTGAAGCGCTGGCCGGCGTCGCCACGTTCTGCGGGTCCTGCTCGCGCATGTCAGGCTACCTGAAAAAGGGCGAGATCGCGCGCGTTGAGCTCAGCCTGAACGGGCGGGCCTTCATGCCGCTCGACGATCTGCGCCTGGAGATCGAAGGCGCCGTGCGCGGGGACGAGGTGATGGACAGTGCTTCGCCCCGGCTGCGCGACATTCGCAGAAGCATCACTGTCGCGTCCGACAATGTCAAGCTGAAGCTCAGCCGGATGCTGCAGTCGCACAAGGATTGGTTTTCGGAAGGGTTTGTGGTCACGCGCGGCGGGCGGCAAACGCTGCCCGTCAAGGCATCCCAAAGAAACAATGTGCCCGGCGCGGTCATCGACCGTTCCGCCACGGGCGGCACCCTTTTCATTGAACCCACAGCCGTGCGCCAGGCCCAGGAGGAGCTGCAACTGTTGCAGCTGGACGAGGAGAACGAGGTGCGCCGCGTGCTCTATGCGCTCAGCGCACTCGTGGCCGATTGCGAGGGCGCCATCGCGGCCAACGCGCATCTGTGTGAGCGGCTGGACTTTGTTTTTGCCAAGGCCAAGCTGAGCCTGGCGATGGACGCGGTTCGGCCGGAGATCACGGAAGAACGCGGTATCAGGATCGTCAAGGGCCGCCATCCGCTGCTGTCCTTGGAGCGAGCGGTGCCGTTGGACTTTGCGATGGGCGGCGATGTGCGCGGCGTCATCATCACCGGCCCCAACACCGGCGGAAAAACCGTGGCACTCAAGACCATCGGTCTGCTCAGCCTGATGGCCCAGAGCGGGCTTCATGTCCCGGCGGGCGATGGGACGCGGCTGTGCCCGTTCAATCAGGTGCTGGTGGACATTGGCGACGGTCAGAGCATCGCTGAAAACCTGTCCACATTCTCATCTCACATGGTGCAGGTGTTGGAAGTGCTTCGAAGCGCCACCAAGGACAGCCTCGTGTTGCTGGATGAGTTGGGGTCAGGCACAGATCCCGCAGAGGGCATGGGCTTGGCCGTCGCGGTGCTGGACGCGCTGGCGCAGCGGGGCTGCCTGATGGTGGCGACCACCCATTATCCTGAGGTGAAGGAGTTTGCGCGGCTGACGCCGGGCATGCTCAATGCCCGCATGGCCTTCGATTCGGAAACGCTCGCGCCGTTATACAGCATGATTCTTGGTGAGGCGGGCGAGAGTTGCGCGCTGTCCATCGCCAAGCGCCTGGGCTTCACGGACGCGCTGCTGGATCGCGCAAAGCGGGCTGCGTACGACGGTGAACTGGCCGGCGGCGGACTCGTCGAGGCGAAGCCGCAGGTGGCGGCGCCGAGAATCAGCGCCTATGAAAAGGCCAAACAGGCGCCCGCCCGCGCCCAGTCGTTTCATCGCGGTGACAGTGTGCGCGTGTTCCCGGAGCGCAGCATTGGCATTGTCTATAAGGAAACGGACGAGCGGGGCATGATCGGTGTACAGACCCAAGGCAGGAAGGCCATGGTGCAACACAAACGCCTGAAGCTGATCGCCCCGGCGTCGGAGATGTACCCAGAGGACTATGACTTCTCAATCGTGTTTGACACGGTGACGAACCGAAAGGCAAGGCACGTCATGGAAAAGCGACATGATGAGAGCGCGGTGGCGGTGTACGAGGAATAGGGCGATCCTTCAGAAATGCCAGGGTCTTTCTACTTCGCACCCCTTCTCAGTTGTCATCCTTCCCTGGCGCGCAGGATGACAACTGAGAAGGGTAGAAGGTCCGTGGGCATGCCGTTTACAGCACATTCCGGATGATCTTTCCGGACGTCGTCTTTGGCAGTTCCTTGATCCATTCGATGATCCTCGGATACTTATAGGGCGCGGTGTTGGTCTTGACGTGCTGCTTGATCTCCTTGCTCAGTGCCTCGCTGGGCTCAAACCCCTCGCGTAGCGCGATCACCGCGCAGACGACCTGGCCGCGGATCTCGTCCGGTCTGCCGATCACGGCGCTCTCCTTGACGGCCGGGTGCGTGTTGATGATCGACTCGATCTCAAATGGCCCGATGCGGTAGCCGCTGCACTTGATGATGTCGTCGGCGCGGCCCACATACCAATAATAGCCGTCCTCGTCCTCATAGGCGATGTCGCCGGTGTGGTAGATGTTCGTATAGTTGCGCTTGAGCTGGCCGTCCACATCGTAGCCGCACATCAGGCCCACGGGCGTTGAGCCTTCCTCGATGAAGATCACGACTTCGCCGTTGTCGCCGCGCTCCACACGGTTGCCGTCTTTGTCAACCAGCCGCACATCGTACAGCGGTGACGGCTTGCCCATGGAGCCGGGCCGCACAGAGAGCCAAGGGAATGTGCAGGTGATGGGCGTACCTTCGCTCTGGCCGAATCCTTCGTGGATCGGGAGGCCGCTGATGCGTTCCAGCTCTTTGTTCACTTCGGGCGACAGCGGCTCACCCGCCGTGGAATACCACTTGATGCTCTGCACATGCTTTTCTTCCATGCCTTCGCGCAACAGAAATCTGTAGATTGTCGGCGGCACACACAGAGAGGTGGGCTTGTGCGTCTCCAGCGTGTCCAAAAACGCCTTGGCGTTGAACCGGATCGGGTCGTAGCCCAGTATCGCGCTGCCGCAAATCCATTGTCCGTAGATGTTGCCCCATCCAAACTTGGCCCAGCCACTGTCGGCTTGGGTCAGATGCAGTCCGTTGTTCTGTACACACTGCATATACTTGGCCGTGATGATGTGCCCGATGGGATAGGTGCGGTTGTGCACCACCATCTTGGGCATGCCGGTCGTTCCAGATGTAAAGTAGATGATCATCTCGTCGGCGTTTGGGAACCTTGGCGATGCCTTGACAGGTTCCGCCGCCATCATGCCCGCGTTGAACGGCGCGCTCTCGCTGCCGCCAGCGATCACATCGATCAGGGACGGGCACTTTTCCTTTAGCTGTGCGGTCTGCTCCCGCACAAACGGATCGTCCAGCGCAAGCACCAGCTTGGCCTTGGACGCGTTCACGCGGTATGCGATGTCCTTTTCGGTCAGCTGGATTGACGCCGGGATCAGCGTGACGCCGATCCGGTTTGTGGCCACCGCGATGACCCAGTATTCCCACCGACGCCGCATCAGCGCTAGCACACGGTCACCCTTCTGTAAGCCCAGTGACAGCAGATAAGCAGCGCATCTCTTGCTCAGCTCCGAGATATCTTTGAACGAAAACCTTTGCGCTGTACCCTCGTCGTCGGTGTACAGCAGCGCCAGCTTGTCAGGCTCCAGTTCGGCCCACCGGTCCACGATGTCCACGGCGAAGCTGAACGCTTCCGGCACAATGGGCTTTAGGTTTTTTCGAAAGTCCGGGTAGTCCAAAAATTCGGTGCGGTTCAGGTAATTTTTCTCCAGCATCGCAATTCACCTCAAATGAAAGTAATAAAAATGCCACCCATCCTCTGATTAGGACGAGTGACAACTCGTGATACCACCTAACTTCGCCCGGGACGTTGCCCCCGGACCTCTGCCGACACGGACAGCGCGTACGTCTGTCGATGCCGCTTCCCATTGATACGGCGGGAAACACCGTCGAAGTCTACAAGGACAGGAACCCTGCCCGTTCGGTTCGCAGCTCCGAGTTGACTTCGCGCACCTCCCGCACGGAACGCTCACACCATCCGTTCCTCGCTTGGCATTGGGTCAAGTGCCTACTCCTGCTCATCATCGCTTTTCACATATTCGGTTGTTGGGCAAGATCATACCACATAGGTCGGGCATTGTCAAGGCATAAAATGCAGAAAAAATCTGGGGTATGCGTATGAAGCTGCTTCGGCTGTCTGTGTCATCCCACGCTGGCGCTCAGGACGACATCTTGAGAGGGGGCGGGATGAATGAGGTGATCAAGCGTATGCAAGGACGTTTTGCGCAAAGCCCATTGACGCGGAATGGAGATGGGCGTATAATGCGCGCAGAATAAGGGGGCGTTGATATGGGTGCTGTGATCGAGATCTCTGGCCTGACGAAATTCTATGGCAAGCACCGGGGCATCGAAGGCGTGGACCTGCGCGTGGACGAGGGCGAAGTCTTTGGATTCATCGGTCCCAACGGCGCGGGCAAGTCCACGACCATCCGCTGCCTGTTGGCGCTGATTTATCCGTCGAGTGGTACCGCGAAGTTGTTCGGACTGGACGCGATCAAGAACGCGCCCGCGCTGGCCCACCGCATCGGTTATCTGCCCAGCGAGGTGTTCTACTACGACAACATGCGTGTGCGCGATCTGCTCTTATATGCTGCGTCCTTCTACAAAAAAGACTGCACAAAGCGCATGCGCGAGCTGTGCGACGCACTGGAATTGGACCCTTCGCGAAAAATCGACGATCTTTCGTTCGGGAACCGGAAGAAAGTGGGCATCGTGCAGGGCTTGCTGCACAGCCCGGACCTGATCTTTCTGGACGAGCCCACATCCGGCCTGGATCCGCTGATGCAGAACCGGTTCTTTGATCTGATCCGTGAGCAGAACAAAAGCGGCGCGACTATCTTCTTCTCATCGCACATCCTCGGAGAGGTTCAGAAAATGTGCGGTCGTGTGGCGTTGATCAAGGACGGCCGGATCATCAAACAAGAATCGATTCAATCGCTGAGGGAGCATAGTTACAAACGCGTGACCGTGGAGGCGCGCTCCTCGCTCACGCGGGAGGTGTTGGGCCTGAGCGCGGATGCACAGTTGGAGCAAGACGGGGACCGCGTGAGTTTCGTGTATCGGGGAAGTCTGAATGATCTGACGATGAAACTCTCCGGTTTGAACCTCACCGACCTTGAGATTGCGGAGCCTGACCTGGAGGAGATTTTCCTGCATTATTACCATTAGGGCGTTGGCTGGGCCGTACCAATTCGCCGCCCGATCTATGCAGAGGAGCGATGATCATGAATGTCTTACGCCACGAACTCCGCTACAACCTCCGCTCCGCCCTCCTGTGGGCGGCGTCCCTGGCGGTGGTCGGCGCGTTTATCCTGCTCGTTTTCCCAGCTTTCGCCGCCGACACCGAGATGCTGGTTCAACTGCTGAAAGCCTACCCGGAAGCAGCCTTGAAGGCCCTGGGCATCGAGCCGGGCTCCATCAACAGTTTCAATGGCTACTACAGCTTTCTGATCGTGTACCCCATCCTTTGCGCCTCCATCCAAGGGCTGGTGTTCGGGCTTAATGTGATTGGCAAGGAGGGCGCGCGCAAGACCTGCGATTTCCTGTTTACCAGGCCCGCCGCCCGGGCGTCCATCCTAGCGCAGAAATACATCGCGATGCTGGTGCTATTGCTGATGGGTGCCGCAGGTTATGCGCTGGCGACGCTGGCGGCCGCGCATCTGACCGTCACAGACTTTGATCCGCGCACATTCTGGCTGCTCACAGGCAGCTATGTGCTGACCTCCACATTCTGCCTGTCGCTGGGGTTTTGCATCGGGTGTTTTGCGCGGCGGATCAAGTCGCCAAACGCCGTCGCCATCGGACTGAGCGCGCTGATGTTCGCGCTGCTGATGGTGGAGAATCTGGCGGAGGAACAGTCCATCGCCTGGTTTTCCCCGATGAGCTACCTGAATCCACGCTACATCGCCGCCCACCGGGCGTATGACATGCCCTACCTCTGGGCATTGGTCGCCCTGACAGTGACGCTGATGGCGGTGGGTGTCTTGCGGTACAGGTCCAAGGATATCCACACAGCGTGAGCAAAGGGGGAAGCGGGATGAACATGTTCCTGCACGAGTTGAGACAGGGCGTCCGCAGCCTCTTGCTGTGGTGCTTGGGCGTGTTGTTTTTGGTGGGCGCAAGCGTGGCCAAGACGAGCGGCATGGCCGGAGATGAGGGTCAGACGCTGGAGACCATGGTGATGCTGCTGCCCAAGGCAATGCAGCGGATGTTTGGGTTTGGCGTGGTGGATTTTACCGAGCCGATCGGCATCTTTGCCATCATCGCCATGTATCTGGCGCTGATCGTTGCGTTTCATGCCGTGGGGTTGGGCGTGGCGAGTTTTGCCAAAGAAGAGCGCGACAGGACGTTTGAGTTTCTGTATGTGCGGGGCCGGACGCGCGGCGCGATTCTTTTCGCGAAGCTCACAGCGGACCTGGCGCAGATGGCGGTGCTGAACGCGTTCACATTTTGGGTCAGCGTCGCGATCGTTCAGGCTGTGGAGGGCGCGGACATAGCGGCGCGTTTTTTTCCGATGGTGCTGGGCATCTTCGTGATGCAGCTGGTTTTTTACGGGCTGGGCCTGCTGATCTCGCTGCTGACGCACCGGCTGCGCACCGCGTCCAGCGCCGCGTCGGGCGTCCTGATGGCGCTTTTTATCCTATCTCTGCTTGCCGAGATGACGTTCCCTGACGCGCCCGTCAAGTGGCTGTCGCCCTTCGCGGCGTTTGATGGGAAGCGGATTCTGGTCGATGGATTGAGCGGTTCGATGTGCGCCATCTGGTTGACGCTGGCGGCGGCCATGGTGGCGGCCAGCTTTGCCATGCACCAACGGCGGGATTTGCATACTTGACGGGGATGCGGCGCATGCCTCCGTCGCCTATTCTATCTCTGTTTCCGATGCCTCATGACCCGCATCAACCCATGGGCCTCCCGCAGCCACTCGATGATCTGCGCGTCCACGCCACGCGCCTCTGTCAACAGCACATGGTGTGTGAATCGCTCCACGCGCACGGGCGAGCACACCGCGATGCGCTCGTGCTTGACTTCGTACGGCAGCACGAACGTCAGGATCACGCACACTTCCGGCCAGCCCTTCATCCTGCGCAGTGGCAGTGAGCAGCACACAAACATGTGGGGATCGTCAAAGTTGATCTGGGTCTTTTGGATGCGCAGGGCCGCACCGGGGAACGCGGCCTCGATTCGCGTTTGCGCGGCCTCGAAGAGGGGCAAGGCGCGCGGCTCTCTCTCAAAGAACTCCAGTATTTGATGGCGCTCGGTGAGCATGTCCAATCCTCCTCTCAGGTCAGCGATGTCACCGGCATGCGAAACCGCGCGGGCAACGGCATGTCGCCGCGCACGAAAAGGGCCTCGTCGTCGCTGTCGATTCGGGTCCAATCAGGCGTGACGTCCAGCAGGTCTGGCGTGAAGCCAAATTCCACATGCCTGATCCCGTGAAACGGCAATCTCGGTGTCAGTGCCGCGAAGCTCACCGGCCGTGGTGAGATTATGTCTGCCAGGAACAGCTTATCGTCCGTCTGCGTCGCCAAGACATAGGCGTCCAGGTCCCGCAGATCATAGATGTGTGCGCCATAGTCAAATATCAGGTGAAACCACTGCACAGGCTCCGTGTCCGCGCAATCCAATGTGCGCGACAGTGGCCCGCGCCCGCGCAGCGCCTCCGCAAAGGCAGGATCGTCCATCGAGGCCATCACCGGTGCGGTGTCATTGTCGATTCGCGTTTCCAAAGACGGAACCCACTCCCACACGCGCTGGAATCCAAACCGGGGATAGAACTGCGTCACCGTTTTGTTGGCATGCAGGAACGCGGGTACGGTCGGGTTCTGTAAAAAGATGTGTTCGAAGATCCTTCTCTGATGGCCCTTGCCGCGCGCGTCGGCCGCTGTGGCCACTGCGCCGACCTGCAGCGCGTCATGCCGCGCACCATCCAGGACCATGCCCATTCGGTACACGCCCACATTGGCCAGCATCCGCCCGCCATCCATCACGCTGCAGCTTTCGTAGCGTTCAGTCCATTGGCCGCGTTCGAACCACGGCTCAAATGAAAACCCGAACGCTTCGAGCATCCGCTCATTCAGTTGTCTCCCGTAGGCGGGTTCGTGGTGGTTCATGATCGTAATGTGCATGCTCGTCGCCTCCTTATGGAGACAGTATACCATGCGGGACCGTTTTGTGGTATACTGCGTACAGAAAACCAGTGAAGGTGATGGTTCGCATGGAGATGAAAAGGACCGCCAGCGCGGGTACGCTGGAATCCAGTGATATTTATGTGGAAGCCGCCCCGGGTGA
>JAVBTW010000192.1:0-3415 GCA_031555975.1 Eubacteriales bacterium | reverse complement strand
TCGCGTGAAAATCGCGAGATCCCCCGCGCCGTCCAGACGCGCGGACTCCTCCAGCGCCGCCGGCAGCGTATCGAAGTACGTCCGCATCAGCAGCATGTTGAACGCCCAGAACCCGTGCGGCAGCACGTACACCCAGAAGTTGTTGTACAGCCGCAGATTGAACATCAACACATAGGTTGGGATCAATCCACCCGACACATACATCGGGATGATCAGGAAAAAAGTGATCGCGCGGCCAAACGGCAGGCTGCGCTTGGAGACCGCGTAGCTCGCCAATCCAGTCACCAGCAGCGTCCACACGATCCCGCCCACAGAGCGCGCGATGCTGATGAAAAAGGCGTTATAGATGTGCGGCTGGCTGAACACGTGCTCATAGTTTTTCAGGGTGAACCCGATCGGATACACCGTCACATTGCGCACCTGAACCGCCACACTGTCGCTGAACGAGTAGGCGATCACATACACAAAGGGATACAGCACCGCCAGACAGAACGCGCCCATGATCAGGTTGAGCACCATGCCGCCGGGCTTCCAATGCGCCTTGCGCTTCATCATCCGCACCCCCTAAAAAGCGCCGTATCCACGGATTTTCCGGGATACCGCGTTGGCCGCCACCACCAGCACCAGCGAAAACACCGACTGCGCCAGACCGATCGCCGCCGCCAGCGACAGCTTGCCGCCCAGCACGCCCTTGGCGAGCACATAGTATTCAATGGTGTTCGCCGTTGACGACACCAGCGCGTTGCGCAGGTTGTACACCGCATCAAAACTGTCCTTGAGCAGTCCGCCCACGGTGAAGATGAACATCAGCCCGATCGTCGGGGCCATCCCGGGCAGCGTGATGAACCACAGCTTCTGGCGCCCGTTCGCGCCGTCGACGATGGCCGCCTCGTACTGTTCGGACGGAATGCCTGACAGCGCCGCCAAATAGATAATCGAGCCCCATCCGAGCTCCTTCCAGATGCCTACGGTCGTGATAATCGCCCAGAAGTTGTTCGGGTCGCGCATAAACGCCACCGGGGAATACCCGAGCCGCACCAGCAGCACGTTGACAATGCCGGTGTTGACGTCCAGAATCTTGTACACCAGGCCCGCCACGACCACCCAACTCACAAAGTGTGGCAGGTAACTGATCGTCTGCGTGACGCGCTTGTACGCGCCATCCCGCATTGAGAAGATCATGATCGCGAAAAACACCGGCAGCGGGAACCCAAACACGATGTTCAGGATGTTAATCGCCAGTGTATTCTTGACCGCTTCATAGAAGTTGGCGTCCTTCAGGAACGTGGTGAAGTGTTTCAACCCGACCCACGGGCTGCCCCAGAAGCCCTTCGCGAAGTCGTACTGCTGAAACGCCATGACGATACCGCCCATGGGCAGGTACGCGAAGATCGTCACCAGCACGATCGCCGGGAGCAGGAACAGATACATGACCTTGTGCTTCTTCATCTCGCGCCACAGCCCGCGCCTTCGTCCGGTCACCATCGGCCACTCCTCCACTCCAGGGTCGGGCCTGCACAACCCCATTTGCGCAGGCCCGCCATATCGATCCCTATGCCTGCGGCCCGTTTACCGCGAACCATTCGGTCATCTCGGCCTTTGCCGCGCTGTACTCGGCCTCCGTCTCCATCTCATCCAGCAGCGTCGCCCAGACCGCCTCGAACTCCTCGTCGTTCTTGGTCAGCAGCAGCTTTGCGACGCTGTCCTCAATGAACTGGCCCCAGTACCATGTGCTCACCGCGTCAACAACCTGCGAGCCGTTGCCATAGGCATAGCGCCCGTCAAAGTTGACGCCGGAGATGCTGCAAGCAGCCTTGTTGGTCAGCTGGACATCCAGTTCAACCGGGTACGAGCGGTAGAAACTCGCCGGGTTGTATCCGGTCATGATCGGCACGCCGAGCATCTGCGGCGCACACAGCGCCGCGCGCGACATGTAGACATAGCACACACCCTTTTTGTTGTACAGCCCGTAGTAGTCCGGCCCCTTGCCGCCCGCGACGCAGTTGAGCATGTCGTGCTCCACCTGCGGGTCGATGAACTTCTTCACGCCGTCGCGCATCTCCCACAGGCCCGCCTCTTCCGGTCCCCATGTGATGATGTCGAAGCCCTCGTCGGAATAGAACCAGTCGAAATACTGGGTCAGCCGCTCGATGTCCGGGAAGTCCGCGCGGATCACGCAGCGCCAGAACCCGCCCTCGTACACGTCAAACGCGCCAAACCGCTCGTCCTGCTTGGGCCACTTGATGTAGCGGATTACCGCGTCCTCGCCGGCGGTCTCATACAGCGCGGCCTGCGCGGCGGAGATGTCCGGGATGTACATGCCCGCTGCGACGCGGCCGGACGCGATCTTCTGCTGGAGCTGGTCCTCCTTGTCGATGATGAAGTCCGGGTCCAGCAACCCGTCGCGGTACAGCCCGACATAGTACTGGTAATAATCCTTCGCGCCCGGCGTGCCGAGGTAGCCGTCCACCTCGCCGTTGTCGTCGATGCGCCAGTGCCCAAAGTCGAACATGGACCCAATGTGGAACTGGGTCCACGCGCTGGAGCTGAACGGGATCAGCGGCGTGTCTCCCACATTCTTTTCGAGCGCCGCGATCTTTTCGAGCATTTCTCGGAACGCCTCAGGCGTGTCGATGGCTGGCTCAAAATCGTAAGCGTCGTCCGGCGGCACGATGCCCTTGGAGGTGTATTCCTCCTCCAGCTCCTTCAGCGTCTTAAAGCTGTATCCGGCCTCCTTCAGCAGGTCCTCGCGCGACCACAGGCAGAACGTGGACGGCGGCTCGGTGTACGGATCGCTCTTATAAGGTTCCTTCGTGATGTCCGGCGAGAAGAAGGGCAGCGTGTACTTCTTGCCGTCCGTCATGAACCGCGGCCAAAAATCGGCCTCGAAGTACTTGTTCAGGTTCTCCATCTTCTCGATGTAGGGCGTCAGATCGGCATACTTGCCGGTGGCGATCGCGTAGTTGGTGTCGGTTCTGGAGCCGATGATCACGTCCGGCAGGTTGTTCGCCGCCACCATCGCACCCAGCCGCGATTGGAAGTCGATCGTCTGCAGCGGCCCGTGCACGACCTCCTTGACCTTGATCTTGAACTTGTTCTCGACCCAGGGCGTCACCACGTCGTTGGGGTTGTCCACGCCCGTCGCGATGCCCTGCATGCTCATGTCCACCGTGTACTCCAGCCAGGGCAGCTCGCTCGATTCCGCCACCGCAGCGGCGCCGCTGGTGAGCAGGCACATAGCCAGGATGAACGCCAGTAGCTTTTTCATGTTCACATTCCTTTCCATGATCGATGCGTTCAAAACGTCCGGGACCCGCCACCGCCTGCGCCAACCCTCCTTCCCCCATGGCGCACTTGCTCTGGCGCTGTCCTCTTGACTTTATTATAGGAACACGGTAGCGCGACCGCAATAACA
>JAVBTW010000133.1:0-3714 GCA_031555975.1 Eubacteriales bacterium | reverse complement strand
CGTCCGTGAACCTGAGCGCTTGCCTTGCGGATGCGGGCAAACGAGTGTTGCTGATCGACATCGACCCGCAGGGCAACGCCACAAGCGGCTTGGGCCAGGCGAAAAAGGGGAAGCACTCGGTCTACGAAGTGCTGATCGGCGATGTCAATATAAAGGAAGCCATCGTCAAAACGGGATATGGGACACTGGACCTGCTTCCATCGACGATCAGTCTGGCAGGCGCGGAGATCGAACTGGTGGACATCGAGCGGCGGGAGCAGTTGCTGAAGAAGGCGCTGGCCCCGCTGCGAGACGATTACGATTACATCATGATGGACTGCCCGCCTTCGCTGGGGCTGCTGACATTGAACGCACTGACGGCATCAGACAGTGTGCTGGTGCCCATCCAGTGTGAATACTACGCATTGGAAGGCGTGGGCCAGCTGATGAACACGCTAAACTTGGTGCGAAAGCGAATGAATCCGGAACTCGAGGTCGAGGGCGTGGTCTTGACCATGCTGGACGGACGCACGAACCTCGGTCTGCAGGTGGTGCAGGAGGTCAAAAAGTACTTTAAAGACCGCGTATTTACCACGATCATTCCACGGAACGTGCGGCTGAGTGAGGCGCCGAGCCACGGTTTGCCTATCCACCTGTATGACGCGAAGTGCCAAGGGGCGCTGGCGTATAAGGAGTTGGCAGCGGAAATGATCGGGGCGAAGGATCCGGGTGACGATTGGTAATGAAGGGAGCGGCCGCGCAGGCGATGGGCTCCCGGCGGCGCTCACGCGCCACCTCCCTCTGACGGGCGAGGCATGGCTGAAAGGGTGATGGTGAATGGCTAAAGCCGTAAAACATGGGCTGGGACGCGGGCTGGACGCGCTGCTGGGCGCGGAGCCTGCGGTGCGGGAAGAGACTCAAGCGGGAGACGTTCACGACGCGGTGGCGATGGTGAAGATCTCAGCGATCGATCCGAACCGAGAACAGCCACGGCGCCGATTCGGTGAGGAGCAACTGAAGGAACTGGCGGATTCGATCAAGAGCGTGGGCGTGATCCAGCCGATAATCTTGCGTCGGAGCGGCACCCGATATCAAATCATCGCCGGCGAGCGGCGTTGGCGAGCGGCGCGCCTGGCCGGACTTTCTGAGATTCCATCCATCGTGCGGGACTGGGACGAATCCGTGCGGCTCGAGGTCGCGCTGATTGAGAACCTGCAGCGGGATGATTTGAACCCGGTCGAGCAGGCGGCGGGCATCCGGCGGCTGATGGACCAGTGCGGATATACGCAAGAGATGGCTTCAGAGCGGCTGGGCATGAGCCGGCCGGCGCTGGCAAACTTGCTGCGGCTGTTGACGCTTCCGGAGGCGGTGCAGGAGATGCTGGTTTCTGGGCGGTTGAGCGCCGGGCACGGGCGGGCGTTGGCAGCGGTGGATGGCGCGGCGATGCAGACCAAGCTTGCGGAGCATGCGGCGGCACAGGGGCTTTCCGTGCGGCAGCTGGAGCGGATTTGCAAGGAATTGCCGGGGCCAGACGACGCGCCAGCAGTGGAGAGAGAGAAGCGGAGGGATCCCGCGCAGGTTGAACTGGAGCGGATGGCGCGGGACGTATTTGGTACGAAGGTCAAGCTGGACGGAGACGCGGACAAGGGGAAATTGGTGCTGCATTATTTTAGCAGCGAAGATCTTCAGCGGATCTGGGACGTGCTTGAGATCATGGCGCAGGCGGGACAGTAGGCCGCTTATCCGCCATTTTTACTCAGACTTCATGGGAGGGATTTCTATGGTATCGGAGCTGCAGTTGAACATTCTTGAAATTCTGGCGGGCGACGCGCGCATTCCGGCGGCGCAAATTGCGCTGATGACAGGACGACCGGAGGCGGAAATCGTGGCAGCGGTGTCGGAGCTCGAGAAAAAGCGGGTCATCGTCAACTATCCGGCGACGATCAACTGGGACCTCGTGGACAAGGATGAGGTCGAGGCCCTCATCGAGGTTCGCGTCACGCCGCAACGTGGCGAAGGCTTTGACGCCATTGCGGAGCGGATCTACCGGTTTGAAGAGGTCAACTCCGTATACCTGATGAGCGGCGCGTACGATCTGATGGTGTTGATCCGCGGGCGCACGATGAAGCAGCTGGCGCTGTTCGTGGCGGAAAAGTTGTCCACACTGGAGCATGTCAACAGCACCGCCACCCATTTCGTACTGAAGAAATACAAATACAACGGCGTGATTCTCGCAGGAACTGCCGACGACGCGCGATTGGTGGTGACGCCGTGATGGATTATGACCGAATCGTCTGTCGGCGCATCGCCGACGTCCCGCCAAGCGGCATCCGCAAGTTCTTTGACATTGTCAGCGAGATGAAGGACGCCATCTCTTTGGGTGTGGGCGAGCCTGACTTCACCACCCCGTGGCGGTACAACGACGCCGCAATCTACTCGCTGCGTCAAGGTCATACGCACTATACGAGCAACTGGGGCCTGCTGGAATTGCGGCGCGCCATCGCCAAGTATGAGCTGAAGCGGTTCCATGTGGAGTATGATCCCTCAAACGAGATCCTCGTCACGGTCGGCGCCAGCGAAGGCATTGACTTGGCACTGCGCGCACTGGTGGAACCCGGTGATGAGGTGATTGCGCCTGACCCGACGTACGTCTCATACGTACCCGGCATCGTTTTTGCGGGCGGCACCTGTGTCACCCTGCCCACGTATGCAGAGGACAACTTTAAAATGACACCCGAAGCACTGAGGGCCGCGATCTCGCCCAAGACAAAGGCGCTGATTTTTCCCTATCCGAACAACCCCACCGGCGGCGTCATGAACCGGCAGGACATGGAGGCCATCGCCGCGGTCCTGACAGATACGAACATCATCGTGATTGCGGATGAAATCTACGCCGAGCTGAACTATGGCGACGAGCAGCACTGCTCCTTCGCGTCCATGCCCGGCATGTGGGAGCGCACGATCACGCTAAACGGATTTTCCAAGGCGTGTGCCATGACGGGTTGGCGCATGGGCTATGCCTGCGCGCCAAAGGAAATCTTGGATGTGATGGTGAAGATCCATCAATACACCATGCTGTGCGCGCCGACCGCGGGTCAGTACGCGGCCCTGGAGGCGCTGGAGACAGGGCTGGACAATGACTTCGCGGACGTGAAACAGATGGTGCGCACGTACGACCGCAGACGGCGGGTTGTCGTGGAGGCATTCAATAAAATGGGACTCAATTGCTTCGAACCGCTCGGCGCGTTCTATGCATTCCCGTCGATCAAATCCACCGGGCTCTCCAGCCAGGCATTCTGTCAGGCGCTGCTGGAGGCCAAGAAAGTGGCGACCGTACCTGGCGACGCGTTTGGCCGGTTGGGCGAAGGCCACATCCGCGTGTCCTACGCCACGGCGACGGACAAGGTCATCGAAGCCATGCGGTTGATCGCCGAATTCATCGAAGAACACGGCAATTAGCCATACCATAGAATGAGAGTGCAACCCATGTTTGGGTGGCGCTCTTTTTGTTGATGCATTGATGGAGGATGATACATGATGGAGGACAGAATATGTTCGAGTCACAGGCGCTGCGCGCGCTGGTGTTGTCCGTGTTAGCGGGCATGTCGACGATGTTGGGCGCTGTCATCATCTTTGTGGCGAAGGACCGCAGCAACCGATTGATCTCGGCGTCGCTCGGATTCGCCGCGGGGATTATGATTTCGGTTTCGACAATGGATTTGTACCCAAACGCGC
>JAVBTW010000169.1:0-2947 GCA_031555975.1 Eubacteriales bacterium | reverse complement strand
ATATGTTGCAACCAGCAACATATGCGACATTGATGTTGAAACCCTGATCAAGCAAATGGTTGGCCGTGAAATCACCGACCTGTTCCCAAAGGAAGATGTTGAGCTTGGAGACGTGGTGCTGGAGGTCAGAAATTTAAGCCGAAACGGAAGCTTTCACGATATCAATTTTTCCGTCCGAAAGGGCGAGATCCTTGGTTTTTGCGGTCTCTACCACGAATCCCAGGTACATCACCGCCACCTGGTCGCAGGTTTCAGCGATGATGCCGAAGTTGTGGTTGATCATCAGGATCGACATACCGAATTCCAATTGCAGGTCTAGCATCAGGTTCAGAATCTGCGCCTGGACGGTGACGTCCAGGGACGTGGTGGGCTCGTCCGCCACCAACAGCCGGGGGTTGGACGCCAGCGCCATCGCGATCATGGCCCGCTGCCGCATGCCGCCCGAGAGCTGATAGGGATATTCGTCCACGCGCTGCTCGGGCTTGGCGATCTTCACTTTGCGCAGCAGCTCGATGGCGCCTGCTTTGAGCTCGGATTTGGGCGTGTCGGTGTGCAGCCGGAGCGCCTCGATGATCTGGTTACCGATGGTGTAGACCGGACAGAACGAGGTCATGGGTTCCTGAAAGATCATCGCCATCTCGCGGCCGTGCAGCAGTTCAAGCCGCCTGTCCTTGTCGGGCAGCGGCGCCACATCAAACACGCCCTGGCGGCTGTTGAACAGGATGCTGCCGCTCTCGATCCAGCCGTTGCCCGCCAGGATGCGCATGATGGCGTTGGCGGACACGGATTTTCCGCAGCCCGATTCGCCCACGATGCCCATCGTACCCCCGATGGGGATATCATAGCTCACGCCGTTCACCGCGTGCACGATGCCCTCGTCGGTGCGAAACCGCACAACCAGGTCCCGCACCTCCACCAGGTTTTGTGGGTTCCGCATCTTGTCCATGCTCCGCCCTCCCGACTCGTCTACTGAACCCGGATCTTTTGATAGCCCAGATACTTGAAAAACGCTTCGTCCACCGCCTGCACCACGTCGCCCGCCGTGATCGTCACATGATGCCGGAATCCGGCGTCCGAGATGCACTGAAGCGTCCGTTGCAGGTCCGGCGCCCGGAGCACGCCGCTGCAACCAAAGAACGCGTCCTCCACCGGCAGGTCCACGATTTCTCCCTGGCCGATGTAGTATTGTAGCTGGCCCGCCTCCGTCCGCATGCTGGAAAATGTGGTCTGACCCATCCGGATCTTGCCCACATTCAGGCCCCAGCTACAGCCCGCGCCATAGGACTTGGACAGCATTTTGTGCTCCTCGATGACGCCGGGCCCGCGCATCAGCGACAACGGCAGCGGCCCGCAATGGAACAGGATGCAGGCGTCCTGGTCGTCGCCGTAGTTGTTGTTCCAATCAAGGCATCCGGACGATTGGCCGGACGCGGTCGCCAGCGCCAGCATGGGCAGCGCGTTGGTCACGTCCATTTCGCAGGCGCAAGGGATGCCCTGCTGGTTCAACACGCCCAGCACCGCGCAGGGCGTGATGCCCGCCTGTTGCTGCAGTTCCGCCCAGCAACGGATGGCCAGCGCGTCCAGGCCCATCTCTGATATAAATCCGGCCATCGCCGCGCCCAGCTTCGCCATTTTTAAAGCGCTATCACCTGGCGCGCTGGAAAAGTCGGCGGTCTGATGGAGTCGGTCCAAAAAGTCTTTGACCTGCCCATCTCCGTCCATGAGTCCGTTCATGCGCGCAAACACTTGCGACAGGTCCACCGTCTCCACGTCGATGCCATGCCGCTCCAGCGCCATTTCATCGTAGCGCACGGACTTGAACGCGGTGGTGCGCGCGCCAAAAGCGCCCACGCGCATGCGCTTCATGCGGCGTACGATGGCGCAGATTTGTTTGAATGTGTGGAGTTGACGGGAAAAGGCTTCGGACTGAGGGTGCACAACGAACGGTGAAAAGGCGGTATAGCGATAGTCCATCTGGCGCAGCACACTGGTCAGCGCCATCTTGCCGCAGAACGCATCGCGCCGGTGCGCGAAATCCATCTGGCCGATCTCGTCCGGATAAGCCTGCAGCAGCACCGGCACACCCGCTTCAGCGATGGCGGCCTTGATGCCGTTTTCATCGCCGAAATTGGGCAGGCACAGGACGAGCCCGTCAAAATTGCCGCGCATATGCGCCAGAAAGCGGGCAAAAACTTCGCCCTCTGACGCCGTCTCCACAGCGCCGTGGCGCGTCGCGCCCTCGTCGATCAGCAGCGGCTCAATGCCCGCCAATCGCATGGCGCGAACCATCTCCTGGCGGGCGGACGCGATGGTGGATGAGGGAAAGAACCCCCGATTCGCAATCAACAAAGCCATTTTCATGATGTCACAGCCTCCCTGTAAGAGCGAGCGGCAAGTTAACATGGTTCAGCTTTATTATCGCCAACGTTATCGTTAACGTTATTTTTAGACTAACACATCCCTGCCACATTGTCAAGCGGATAAATTGCGTATTTGAGCATTCCGTCAAATATTTGATGGTTGCCGAATCAGGCGGTTTCCTGTATGATGAAGCCAGCAATGAACATAGCGGGGCGATTTTGATGACGAAGGGCAAGCGGCGCGTGACGATGAAAGACATCGCGCAAAGGACAGGATTTACCGTCAACACCGTGTCCAAGGCGCTGCGCGACCGGTCCGACCTGTCCGAGCGAACGAAGGCTTTGATCAAGGACACTGCCGAGGAGATGGGCTACGTGCCCGGCGGCGTGTCCGGCGCGCTGCGCTCCGGGTTCACGCAGACCATCGCGCTGATCGTATCCGACATTTCTAACCCGTTCTTTTCCCTATTCGCAAAAAAACTCGACGCCTTTGCCCAAGCCAGCGGTTACATCACGATTGTGCTCAACACCGAAGAGGACTTGGACCGCGAGGCGCGCATGCTGCAGCTGACCATGACCAAGAATGT
>JAVBTW010000150.1:0-3549 GCA_031555975.1 Eubacteriales bacterium | reverse complement strand
TCGCTCAATCCGCACTTGGCGATGATCTCATGGACGCGCTCGGTCATTTCGGCGCGGTTATTCACCAGGCCGTGGGCCCGCATCGCCTCGCCAACAATCTCGCCCACCGTCAAGCGCGGATTGAGCGAAGAATACGGGTCCTGGAAAACGATCTGCATGTTGCGACGCGCCTGTCGCAGCGCGCGCTTGCCGAGCGCATACACGTCCTCACCGTCGATCTGCACATTGCCGCTGGTGGCCTGGGTCAGCCGCAGCAGCGACCGGCCCACCGTGGTCTTGCCACAGCCGGACTCACCCACAAGGCCCAGCACCTGGCCGCGCGCGATCTCAAAGCTCACGCCATCCACGGCCTTCACCGCGCCCACTTCGCGGCGCACCACGCCCGCGGTGATGGGAAAATGCTTGACCAGATTGTTTACTTTCACCAACGCCTCGCTCATGTCAGCGCCACCCCCTTCCCTTCGCTGAGCCAGCATCTGGACTTGCGTCCGTCATCATACTGGAACAGCGGCGGCAGCTCACGCTTGCAGCGGTCCGTGGCGTGCGGGCAGCGCTCCGCGAACTGGCAACCCGTCGGCCGGTGCAGCAGATTGGGCACCATGCCGGGGATGACATACAGACGCTCCTGGCTCTGCATAGACTGGGGCTTACTGAGCAGCAAACCCTGTGAATACGGGTGTTGAGGGTCCTTGAACAACTGGACCACTGGCGCTTCCTCCATGACGTGGCCCGCGTACATCACCAGCACCCGGTCGCTCATCTCGGAGATGACGCCCAGGTCGTGGGTGATGAACATGATGGCGGTTCCGCTCCTCTTTTGCATCTGTTTCATCAACACCAGGATCTGCGCCTGAATCGTCACATCCAGCGCGGTGGTCGGCTCGTCCGCAATGAGCAGCTTCGGGTTGCAGGACAGCGCCATCGCGATCATCACGCGCTGGCGCATCCCGCCTGAGAGCGCGAAGGGATAATCGTTTGCGATGCGCTCGGGATTCGGAATGCCCACCGAGCGCAGCTCTTCCACCGCCTGCTTCAGCGCCTCGTCCTTGTTCAGGTTCCGGTGCAGCATCAGCACCTCGGCCAGCTGATAGCCCACCGTGAACACCGGGTTCAGGCTCGTCATGGGCTCCTGGAAGATCATGGAGATGTCGTTCCCGCGAATCTTCCTGAGCGACTCGCTGTCCGCCTTGATCAGGTCCTGGCCGTCGAAAATCGCCTCGCCCGACTCAATCTTTCCGGGCGGCATGGGGATCAGCCGCAGCATGGACATGCTGGTCACGCTCTTGCCGCAGCCCGACTCGCCCACAATGCCCAGCGTCTCGCCCGGTTTCAATGAGAAACTCACATTCTGGACCGCCTCAACGCGCCCGGCCTCTGTATAGAACGAGACCGAGAGCCCTTTGATCTCCAGCAAATATTGACTCATGCTCTCCGCCTCCTACTCTTTGGATTTCGGGTCCAGCGCGTCCCTGAGGCCGTCGCCCAACAGGTTAAAGCACATGACCGTCAGAAAAATCATCGTGCCCGCCGGGACCCACAGCCCAAGCCGCTTTTTGATGTTGGTCAGGTCGCGCGCGGACTGGATCAGGCTGCCCCAGGTGGGGGTGATCGGGTCCACGCCGAGCCCCAGGAACGACAGCGCCGTCTCGGTCAGGATCACGCTGGCGATGCCCAGCGTGGCGTACACAATGACCGATGACATCACGTTCGGCAGGATGTGCTTGAAGATGCGGCTGCCGTCGCTGATGCCCAGCGCCTCGCAGGCCTCCATGTATTCCTGCTCCCGAATCGAAAGCACCTGGCCGCGCACGATGCGCGCCATGCTGGGCCACGAGAGCCCGCCCAGTACGATCACCAACAGGACGATCTTCCAGATGTCCATGCCAATGCTGGCCACAAAATTCGCCAGCTCGGGGAACTTGGTCTTGTCCGGCGAACCGAACACAGCGATGATCGTAATGGCGATCATCATGAACGGCAGCGACAGGAAAATCTCACAGATGCGCATCAGTACATTGTCCACGCGCCCTCCGTAAAACCCGGACACACAGCCCACCACGATGCCCAGCAGCACCTCAACCAGCACCACCAACAGCGCGATGACCAGCGAAATCCGCCCGCCGTAAAAAAGGCGCGTCAGCGTGTCCCGACCATTTTCATCGGTCCCCAGCCAGTGATCGGCCGACGGCGCGTTGTACTTCGCGCCCATCTGATTGTTGTTAAAATGATAGGGAGAGACCATTGGCACGATGATGCACGACAGAATAATCGCGATCAGCATGAACAGCGACGCGACCGCCATCTTGTTCTTGCGCAGGCGCCGGAGAACGACGCCCGCCTGGCTCTCCACTTTGTATTGAGTGACTTGTTTCTGTGCCATGGGTGTGCCTCCCTTCTAGTCGTACTTGATCCGCGGGTCCGCCATGCCGTACAGGATGTCCGACAGCAGCATGCCCACCATCAGCAGGAATGAGTTCATCATGTTGATCGCCATCAGCAGCGGATAGTCCCGCGCAAAGATCGCGTCCACGCCGACCTTGCCGAGTCCCGGCCAGCCGAAAATGCTCTCCGTCATCACCGCGCCCGACAAAAGGCCCGGCAATTGGAACCCCAGCAGCGTGATGATCGGGATCATGGCGTTGCGCAGCGCGTGGCGATAAATTACGACCTTTTCTTTCAGTCCCTTGGCGCGCGCCGTGCGGATGTAGTCCTGCTTGATCACGTCCAGCATCGCGCTTCTGGTATACCGCATGAACGTGGCCGTCTGGCCCAGCCCCAGCACGATGCCGGGCAGGATCATGTGCCACAATATGTTGACCGCTCTGACATGCCAGGCTGCGTTGCGAACGCTCTGATCCATCATGCCAAACATCGGAAACCAGCCTAAGTCAACAGAAAAAAACTTGATCAGCAGGATGCCGAAAAAGAATGTGGGCATCGACAAGCCCACCAGGGAGAACACCGACAGCACGGTGTCTTGGGTGGAATACTGTTTGGTGGCGGAGATGATGCCCGCCGGAATCCCAATCAACAGCGAAATCACCAGCGCGAACAGCGCCAACATGAATGTGGAGCCGATGAAACTGCCGATCACATCGACAACCGGCTTTTTATAGAACGTGGAATACCCGAGGTTTCCTTTGCAAAGTTGGCCGACCCAGCTTGTGAACTGCTTCCACAGAGGCTGGTCCAAGCCCATGGTGGCGCGGAGTTCCGCCTTCAACTCCGGCGACATCTTCGGGTCCATCATGCCCGTCACCGGATCGCCCGGTGCGGAGTGGATCAGCAGGAATACCGCCACAACGATCACGATGAACACCGGGATCAGTTGAAGGATTCGGCGGATAAGGTAATTGCGCATGTTGCGGCCCCCCGATTGTTATTGAGTAGATGCGTTTGGCTGGGCGATATCGCCCAGTGCAGGCGTACAATGATGTGCGACGGCCGGTTTCACATAGCATTGCCGCCCTCCCACGCGGTCATCCTGAGCGAAGCGAAGGATCTTCTTCTAAACTTATCACAACGAAAGTTTGAGGAAGATCCTTCGCT
>JAVBTW010000086.1:0-10102 GCA_031555975.1 Eubacteriales bacterium | reverse complement strand
CGGCGACGGCGCTGGTGGAGTCGGTCTGCGATGGCGTAGAGGCGGAAATCGGGACTTGGGCCGAGCGCGAGGGACTGTTCCCCTGCCCGAGGGTGAGTCCGGGGTACGGTGAACTGCCGCTGGCGCTGCACAGGCCCATTTTGCGGGCGCTGGATGCGGAGCGAAGGATCGGGCTGACCGCGACGGAGCGCCTGATCCTGACGCCCAGAAAGAGTGTGACGGGATTCGTGGGGATGCAGGCCGAACCGGTACACAGCGCGCGCGGATGCGAGGCGTGTGCGGCGCGAGGGACGTGTTTGTATGGCAGATCGCTGCCGATGCCTGTGGGCTGAGGGGGAGGTCTCTCGCTGCGCTCAGGATCACACGGTCGTTTGTCGGGGTTCTTCGAGTGTCATCCTGAGCGCAGCGTTGGACTTCCTCCCGTTACAGCGAGCGCACCCTTTTTCATGGCTAGGAGGTATTGTGATGGACCTTTTCGAACGTACCAGATTCGTCCTGTTTGACGGCGCGATGGGCACGATGCTGCAAGCATGCGGCCTTCTGCCCGGCGAACTGCCGGAGCTGTTCAACCTCAGTGCGCCGGACCGGATCACGGCCATCCACCGTGCCTATGTGGAAGCGGGCAGCGACGTGGTCACCACGAACACATTCCAGGCGAACCGCCAAAAATTGCCTCAGGACGCATCGGTTTCCGCGGTGATTGAGGCGGGTGTCGCTTGCGCCAAGGCCGCGAATCCGCGCTATGTGGCGTTGGACGTCGGCCCATTGGGCCCGTTGCTGGCTCCGGCAGGTACGATGTCCTTTGATGATGCGTATGAACGCTTCCGTGAACAGATGGTCGCGGGCGAGGCTGCCGGCGCGGACCTGATTCTGATCGAAACCATGAGTGATCTGTATGAGGCCAAAGCGGCGGTGTTGGCCGCGAAAGAAAACACGCGTCTGCCTGTCGTCTGCACCATGACATTCCAGGAGGGTGGGCGCACATTTCTGGGCACGGACGCCACAGCTGCCGCCGTGACGCTGTCCGCGCTGGGTGTGGACGCGCTGGGTGCGAACTGTTCCATGGGGCCTGACGAACTGCTGCCCGTGGTGCGTGACCTGTTGAAATACAGCCGTGTGCCGGTGTTGGTTCAGGCCAACGCTGGGTTGCCGGAGCTGAGAAGTGGCCATGCGCACTATACCATATCTCCGGAGGTTTATGCGCAGACCGCGGTGCGGATGGCCTTGGAGGGCGTGACGCTGCTCGGCGGCTGCTGCGGCACCAATCCGGACTACATCCGGGCTGTAAAAGCCGCGCTGGCAAACGCGCAACCCGCACAGCCGCCCCGGCCCGGCGCGCCCATGATCGCCAGCTGCACCCATGCGCTGGACCTGTCCCGGCACACGACGGTGATCGGCGAGCGGATCAATCCGACAGGGAAGAAAAAGCTGCAGGCCGCGCTGCGCGCGGGCGATTTTGACGAACTGGTGCGCGAAGCCATTGCCCAGCAGGACGCAGGCGCCGACGCGCTGGACGTGAACTGCGGTTTGCCAGAACTGGACGAGCCCAAGGTTCTGGCCGAGGCCGTGCGCCGCATTCAGGCGGTGTCCACGCTGCCACTGGTGATCGACAGCGCAAACCCATCGGCGTTGGAGGCGGCCGCGCGGGCGGTGAACGGTGTGCCCATCATCAACTCTGTGTCGGGCAAGCGGGCTGTGATGGATGCGATTTTCCCCATTGCCAAGAAGTATGGCGCACTGGTGATCGGTCTGACGCTGGACGACGAGGGCATTCCGGAGACCTGGCAAGGGCGGCTGGCGATCGCCAAAACGATGGCGGACGAGGCCGAGCGCCATGGACTGCCGCGCGAAAACCTGATTGTGGACTGCCTGACACTGACCGCCTCTGCACAGCAAGCGCAGGTGATGGAAACGGTGCGCGCCATTTCGAGGGTCCGGCATGAGCTATCGCTGCTGACCGTGCTGGGCGTGAGCAATGTGTCGTTCGGACTGCCGGGCCGGGACGCGCTGAACCGGGCGTTCCTGCTGGCGGCGCTGGGCGCGGGACTGAACGCAGCGATTCTGAATCCTTTGTCCGCTAGCTATCAGGAGGCCGTGCGCGCGTACCGCGTATTGAGCGGCGAGGATGCGGGCGCGGCCGCCTATGTGGCCGCCGCGCAGGACGCGCCAAAGGACGCGGCGGCGCCCCAAGCCGCGCTGGCATTAGGGCAGGTCGTGCGTCAGGGCATGCCCGGCGAGGCCGTGGCCGCGGCGCTGAGGCTGCTGCAGACCCAGTCGCCGCTGGAGGTGATCAACGCGCATTTGGTTCCCGCGCTGAGCGAAGCGGGCGAGCGGTTTGAGCGTGGCGAGCTTTTTCTGCCCCAGCTGATGCAGTGCGCACAGGCCGCGCAGCAGGCGTTCGAGGTGATCGAGCGGCGGATGTTGATGCAAGGCATGGCACGCGAACCCTTGGGCCGCATACTGATCGCCACCGTGCAGGGCGACATCCATGACATCGGCAAGAACATCGTGCGCATGCTGCTGCAGGCGAATGGGTATGAAGTGATTGACTTGGGCAAGGACGTGCCCATCGGGCAAGTGGTGCGCGCGGCCAAGCAACAAAACATCAGGCTCGTCGGCCTCAGCGCGCTGATGACCACCACGGTTCAGGCCATGAAGGACACCATTTTTGCGCTGCGAGAAGCGGATATTCCCTGTTCGGTGTTCGTGGGCGGCGCGGTGCTGACGGAGGACTACGCGGCCTATGTGGGCGCGGACCACTACGCACGGGATGCCGTTGCGTCGGTCAGGATCGCCAACGCGTTCTTTGAAAACAAGGGTTCGTTCTGACAAGACAATCCAAAATTTAATCCTCACCGCAGTTGACAAGTCCGTCATGAATGATGTAAACTATAGCTTGTGTCAGTGGGATCATGCCCCGATCTCCTCTGTCCGCGGCAGTCGCGCGCTTGACCTCGCAGTACTGCGCCCGTAAACACATCAGTTTATTATGGAGGGGAATCGCTTTGAGCAGCTACATCGCCAAGCCAAGTACCGTCGAGCGTCAGTGGTATGTCATCGACGCGACGGACGTGGTTCTCGGGCGCCTCGCCTCGCAGGTCGCCATGATCCTGCGTGGCAAGAACAAGCCCACCTACACGCCCCATGTGGACACCGGTGATCATGTGATCATCCTCAACGCCAGCAAGGTGAAGCTCACCGGCAAGAAGCTGGATCAGAAACTGTACCGCTACCACACCGGCTATCCGGGCGGCCTGAAGGAGATTCCTTATCGCAAGCTGCTCCAGAACAAGTCGGAGTTCGCGTTCAAGAACGCGGTGCGCGGCATGCTGCCGAAGGGTCCCTTGGGCAACGCCATGCTGAAAAAGCTGCACGTTTACGAGGGCGCCGAGCATGTGCATCAGGCTCAGAAGCCCACAGAACTGACCATAACAAACCTGTAAGGGAGGAGGATGAACCATGGCTGAAGTTTGCTACAGCGCCGTTGGCCGCAGGAAGAAGGCGATCGCTCGCGTTCGTCTGATCCCCGGCGAGGGACAGATCACCATCAACAAGCGCTCCATCGATGATTTTTTCGGACCGGAGACGCTGAAAACCGTCGTGCGCCAGCCGATGACCTTGACCGACACGATCGCCAAGTTTGACGTGTTGGTGAATGTCAAAGGTGGCGGATACACTGGTCAGGCCGGCGCAATCCGGCACGGCATCGCCCGCGCGCTGGTCAAGGCCGATGAGGAGCTGAAAGCTTCCATCAAGCGCGCCGGCTACCTGACGCGCGACCCGCGCATGAAGGAAAGAAAGAAGTACGGCCTGAAGGCCGCGCGCCGCGCGCCGCAGTTCTCGAAGCGGTAATCGGATATACACGGCGGGCTCCCACGGTGTGGGAGCTCTTTTTTGTGTGCGATTTTGGCTTGACGATCAGCGGGCATGGCAGTATAATGATGGCGGCGTTTTTGATCAACATAAAGGAAGTGAGCACGAATGGAAGGCAGACCTCGAAGTCGCATGGGCGGCTTCAATGGCCTCGGTCGGCGAATAAAAATCGGCACGGCAAGGGTTGCGCGCGCCTGTCCATTGCGTACTCGCATGTGACAGGCTGGTTTCCGCGCAGCTTTGTGACCGTCCCGATGGGGCGGCTTTTTTCTGCCTTTTTGCGTTGATCGGGGTACACCAAGCGCAGAAGGGAATGAACCGCATGATGAAATTCCATGGAGGCAAGACCAAGCGAATCCAACAAAACCGGCTTGAGAGCGAGCTGATGATCCGCGGTTGGGTCCAGATTCCGCTGGATGAACTGTACACTGCGCTGCACACCACGCCGATAGGCCTGACGCAAGCGCAGGCGGACGCAGTCCTGGAAAACGAAGGCGAAAACATCATCACGGTGAGCGACAAGAACACACCACTGCACCGGCTGCGAGAGGCCACGATCAACCCGTTCAACATTGTGCTAATCGCCATCGCGGTGATCATGCTGTTCACGGACGTGGTGTTCTCGGACCGGCCCGATTATCTGACGGTTGTCATTATCCTGGCGTTGATTCTGATATCAAGCGCGGTCGCGTTTGTCCAGGGCGAGCGCAGCAACAAGGCTGCAGAGGCGCTCGGCAAGATGATTTCGAACAAGGCGGACGTCTGGCGCGACGGCGTTCTGACTGAACTGCCCATCAATCAGGTGTGCCCCGGCGATCTGGTGAAACTGTCGGCGGGTGACATGATCCCGGCGGATGTGCGTTTTTTGACGGCCAAGGACGCGTTCGTGGCTCAGGCAGCGCTGACCGGCGAGAGCCAGCCGGTGGAAAAGTTTGCGCAGCCAAAGCATGTCGCGGGCGCGGCCCTGACCGATATCGGCAATGTGGGGTTCATGGGCAGCAACATGGTGTCCGGAAGCGCTACGGCGCTGGTGCTGGCCACGGGCAACGCCACGTATTTCGGCTCCATGGCCAAGACGCTGTCGGGCGACCGGGCAAAGAACAGCTTTGAACGCGGCGTGGACAGCGTATCCAGGCTGATGATCCGGCTGATGCTGGTGATGGTGCCGGTGGTGCTGGTGATCAACGGAATGACCAAGGGCGACTGGCTGGGCGCGCTTCTGTTCGCGGTCACTATTGCCGTTGGACTCACACCGGAAATGCTGCCGGTGATCATGACGAGCACACTGGCCAAGGGCGCGGTGACGATGGCCCGGCATCAGGTGATCGTCAAGACGTTGGGCGCCATCCAGACGTTCGGCGAGATGGATGTGCTGTGCACGGACAAAACGGGCACACTGACCGAGGACCGGATCGTGCTGGAAAAGTACATGAACCTGAAGGGCGAGGACGATGCGCGGATACTGCGCCACGCGTACCTGAACAGCCATTTTCAGACGGGCCTGAAAAACCTGATCGACCTGGCGATCATCAACCGTGCCCGGGAAAGCGGGCTCTCAGAGATGCTGGACAACTATGGCCGCGTGGATGAGATTCCGTTTGACTTTGCGCGGCGGCGGATGAGCGTGGTTTTGGAATCGCTGCAAGGCAAGCGCCAGTTGATCACAAAAGGCGCGGTAGAGGAGATCCTATCGATCTGCAAATTCGCGGAGGTGGATGGACGGGCGGTCGAGATGACAGACGAGGCTCGAAAGATGGCGATCGGGACCTATGAGCGGTTCAGCGCGGATGGCCTCAGGATGATCGCCGTGGCGCAGAAGAACGAGGTGCCCGGCAGCGGCGTGTTTTCGGTGGACGACGAGCGGGACATGGTGCTCATTGGGTTTGTGGGATTCCTGGACCCGCCGAAGGCGTCTGCCCGGGCGGCCATCGCGGCGCTGAAGGACCACGGCGTGCGGGTGGTGGTGCTGACCGGAGACGCCGAAGGCGTGGCGGTGAAGGTCTGCAGCAAAGTAGGCATCGCAGCGCCGGAGGCGTACCTGACGGGTCGTGATGTGGAGCGGATGGATGATCACAGGCTGCTGGAGACGGTTGAGACGTGCAACCTGTTCGCGAAGTTGTCGCCTGCGCAAAAGCAGCGCGTGGTGCGGGCGATGCAGGTGAATGGCCATACGGTGGGTTATATGGGCGACGGCATCAACGATGCGCCGCCGCTGCATCAGGCGGACGTCGGCATCAGCGTGGACAGCGCTGTCGACATCGCCAAGGAGACCGCGGACATCATCCTGATGAAAAAGGATTTGACGGTGCTCGAACAGGGCGTCGTTGAAGGGCGCAGGACGTTCGGTAACATCGTGAAGTACATCAAGATGGCGGCCAGCGGCAACTTTGGGAATATGATCTCGGTGCTGGTGGCGTCGGTCTTTTTGCCCTTTCTGCCGATGCTACCGATGCACATTTTGGTGCAAAACCTGTTGTGCGACTTTTCGCAGATGGGGATTCCGCTCGATCATGTGGACAGGGATTATCTGCAAAAACCGCAGCGGTGGGAGACTGCGTCGATCCAGTCGTTTATGTGGGTGATGGGACCGCTGTCGTCGCTGTTTGACATCGCCTGCTTCGGGGTGATGTGGTGGGCGATGGGCGCGAACAGCGCAGCGATGGCGCGACTGTTTCAGTGCGGCTGGTTTGTGTTTGGCACGGTGTCGCAGGTGTTGGTTATCCATATGATCAGGACGGCCAGATGCCCGATCATGGAGAGCAACGCGTCGATGCCGCTATATGCATCGACTGCGGTGATCGCGGTGTTGGTGCTTCTCGTGGGTTTTTCGGGGTTGGCGGCGAGCATTGATCTGATGACGCTTCCCGCAAGCTTCGTGCCGTGGCTGGCGCTGCTGCTGATGGGGTATTGTGTGGCGACGCAGTGGGTGAAGGGCGCATACATCCGCAAACATGGCGTGTGGCTATAGGCGACGTCAAGGTTCGAAAGTTGCGGGAGTGCGCATCAAATCCCCAGCTCGGCCAGGCTGGATGCGGGCAGAGAGCAAGTGGATCCGGTACAAACTTGATACGAGGTCGGGCCTTCCTCGCGGCCCCATTGCGCCGCGCCGTTTGGCAAAAATCGGTGTCGCATCTGCACTGTAAACGCGGCGGCATCGACTTCGCTGCGGGTCCTGCAAGTGACATCTGTCCAAGGATACACCGCTGTCATGCCGGCCATCAGCCCAAATGCACAGCCGGACGGATGCGCCTCCGCCACGCCGGCCACATAGCGCAACTGCGCAGCAGCCCATCGCGAAAGCCGTTCGTCGCTTTCAAACCACCGTGCCAACCGCGTGAGGGCCAGCGCCAATACGGAGTTGCCACAGGGCAGTGCGTTGTCAGTGCCTTCGCGCGGGCGCACCGGCAGCGCCGCGTCCGTCTCGCTGAGATAATACCCTTCCTCCGGCGCGCCGGAAAACCGGGTGATCGCCTGATCCAGCACCGCCCGTGCACTGTCCATGTGCATGGGGTCCAAGGTGGCGTCAAACAGGCAAATGTCCGCCCAGCACAGACACGCGTAGTCGTCCAGCGAGCCCCTGCCCACAGCTCCGTCGCGCCAATAGACAAACAGCGCGCCGCCCGGTCCGGTGAGGGTGCTGCGAATGAAGGACCTGGCCATGAGCGCGGCGACCAGATAATCCGGCCGGTCCAGCGCGCCGGCCGCCAAGGCCAGCGCGGCGACCATCAGTGCGTTCCAGGCCGTCAGGCGCTTGTCGTCCACCCGCAGCTGCATGCGGTTCTTTCGATACGCGCAGAGCTGTTGCATCGCACTGTGCAGCGCATCCGGCGCGAGTTCGTTCGCATGGCGTCGGTTTGGCATGGACAGTCCTTCGAAGTTCCCGGCATCGGTGATGTCCAGCGCTGCGCAGACGGCCTGCCCATCCGCCGCCAGCGCGCCCATCACCTCGTCGCGGCTGAACAGATAAAAAGCGCCTTCGCGCCCCTCGCTGTCCGCGTCGAAGCTCGAATAAAATGCGCCTTCCGGCCCGCGCATCTCTCGCAGTGCGAAATCCAACGTCTCACGAGCGACGCGGGCATGAAATGGGTCGCCGGTGACGAGGTGCGCCTCGACATGACACAACGCCAGCAGCGCGTTGTCGTACAGCATCTTCTCAAAGTGCGGCACGAGCCAAGGCCGATCCGTGGAATAGCGGCAGAAACCGCCGCCGATGTGATCATACATCCCGCCCAATGCCATGTGCCGCAGCGTGAAAACCGCCATCGACGTCGCGTCGTGATCGCCCGTCAGCGCGCCATACCGCATCAAAAACAGGGGCACATGCGGTGTGGGAAACTTCGGCGCGCGGCCAAACCCGCCGTACTGGGCGTCGTATGACGCCTTCAGATCCGCAGCTGCGCGCTCGCACAGTGCTCTGCGCATGTCGCCGGGACGCGCCTGCTGCATGGACAGCGCGGCTTCGATCAGTCTGTCCTGGGCCATCAGCAGCTCGTTTCGATGCTCGCGCCAGTGCTGAACGATGGCCACCAGCAGCTCGAAAAAGCCCGTCTGGCCATGTCGCTCGCGGGGTGGGAAGTAGGTGCCCGCAAAGAATGCGCGCCGGTCAGAAGTCATAAACACGGACAGCGGCCAGCCGCCCGAGCCGGTCATCAGCTGACAGGCGGCCATGCAGTACGCATCTACGTCCGGCATGGTTTCCCGGTCCACCTTGACAGGAATGAAGTGGTCGTTCAACAGTTGCGCAATCTCTGGGTCCTCAAAGGATTCGTCGGCCATCACATGGCACCAGTGACAGGCTGCATAGCCGATGGAGACAAACACGGGTTTGTCCTCGGATGCGGCGCGTTCAAAGGCCGCATCCGACCAGGTCAGCCAATCGACGGGATTGTTGGCGTGTTCAAGCAGGTAGGGCGATTTTTCGTGGATCAATGCGTTGGGCATGGGTTTTGGCCTCCGATGGATGTTGATAAGGGTATTGTCACCGGGTGGTGCGGAAATCAACCATGCGAGTGACAAGAAAACCGCAGCCCGATAAACAGGCTGCGGCAGTGCGCCGGGGATGGGATATCGTCAGATCGCCTTCGTCTTGATTTCGTTCAGCAGCTTTACCAGGATCGCCTGGGCGCTCATCGTGCCCAAATCGCCGTCCTTGCGGCTTCGGACGGAGGCTTCGCCGGATTCCGCCTCCTTGTCGCCCAGGATGAACATATAGGGCACCTTTTCCATCTGCGCCTCGCGGATCTTAAATCCAATCTTTTCGTTGCGGAGATCGAGCTCCACGCGGAGGCCCGCGTCTTTCAGCGCGGAAGCCAGTGCGTTGGCAGCGCCGTCCGCGCGGTCCGTGATCGTCATGACCTTTGCCTGAACGGGGCTCAGCCACAGCGGAAACGCACCTGCGAAATGCTCAGTCAGGATGCCGATGAACCGCTCTATGGAGCCGTAGATCGTTCTGTGCAGCATGACAGGGCGGTGCTTTTCGCCGTCGGGCCCGATGTAGGACAGGTCAAACCGCTCCGGCATGTTCATGTCCAGTTGGATCGTGCCGCACTGCCATGTGCGCCCGATGCTGTCCTCCAGGTGATAGTCGATCTTCGGGCCGTAGAAAGCGCCATCGCCCTCGTTGATGACGTACGGAACGCCCAGCTCATCCAGCGCGCCCTTCAGGCCCAGCGTGGCAGCCTCCCACATTGCGTCCGTGCCCATGCTGTTTTCCGGGCGGGTTGACAGTTCCACATGGTATTTGAAACCGAACATGTTGTACATGTGGTCTTCCATTTTGTGGATGCCAATGACCTCGTCCTTGATCATATCGGGCGTGATGAACAGGTGCGCGTCGTCCTGCGTGAAGCAGCGCACACGCATCAGCCCGTGCATGGCGCCCGACAGCTCATGGCGGTGCACGATGCCCAGTTCGCCCATCCGCAGCGGCAGTTCGCGATAAGACCATGACTTGCGCTTATACACCAGGATCCCGCCGGGGCAGTTCATCGGCTTCAGGCAGTACGTCGTATCGTCGATCGTCGTGGAGTAGATGTTCTCTTTATAATGGTCCCAATGGCCGGACTCCTCCCACAGATGCTGGTTCAGCATGATGGGCGTGCGGGTTTCGACGTATCCGTTCTGCTTGTGCAGTTCGCGCCAGTAGCTCTCCAGTTCGTTTCTGAGCACCATGCCCTTGGGGAAGAAGAACGGGAAGCCCGGCCCTTCTTCATACAGCGCGTACAGGTCC